>JAIRQG010000105.1 GCA_031256615.1 Candidatus Methanoplasma sp.
TTCTTTGCTTCGTTCTGGTCCTTTTCGACGCCGATGCCCTCTTCGTAATATCTCGCGATGATGAACATTGCCTCTCTGTCGCCGTTCTCCGCCGCGAACTTGTAGGATTCGAACGGCGATGCCTCGCCTTTGACGACCACGGTCTTGCCTGTGTATTCTTCCACAAGTCTCTTTGAGAGCGTGTGCCCTTGCTCGGCGGCCTTTGTGTACCATAACAGCGCTTTCGTTTCATCGGCTTTCGTGCCGATCCCGTTCGCGTAGCAGTATCCGAGGTAATATTGGCAGATCGGGTTTGCGTTCTCCGCGCCTTTCGTGAACCATTCAAAGGCCTTCTTTTCGTTGGCCTTCACCACTTTGCCTTCGAGATAGCATGTCCCTACAAAGAGCTGGGATTTGCCATATCCTTTCTCTCCCAGGAATATGTGCATCTCCATCGCCTTTACGAGATCTTTCTTCACGCCTTTTCCTTTGGCATAGCTTTCCGCCATTATGAACTGCGATTTGAGATATCCGTCCTCGGCTGCTCTTGAGCACCATTCGAACCCTTTGTTCTCGTCCTTCTCCACTCCCGCCCCTGACATATATGCATTGCCGATCATGTGGCAGGAGATCGTATACCCGTGGTTTGCGGACCTTTCAAAGTAATATGCCGCCTTTTTCGGGTTCTTCCGGAGACCGTTGCCTTCCAGATAGTTCATTCCCGTCATGTATTCGGCATAATGGTCGCCCATGTCTGCCGCCTTCTTGAACCATTCCGCAGATACGGATGCGTCCTTTTTGACCTGGCTTCCTTTTGCGTAGAGGTTGCCGAGCATTATCATGGCATCCGTCTGGCCTCTCTCAGCCGACTCCGTCAGCCTCCTGAGGCCCTCATCTTTGTTCCTGTCCGTACCGATGCCGCCCATCATACATCTTGCCAGCCCGTACTGGGCATGAAGACAGCCTGCTTTTGCAGATACAGTATACCAACTGTGTGAGAAAATGGGGTCCTTTTCCACCCCTATGCCATCCATATAGCATCTGCCCAGGTGGTACTGGCCCAACGGGGAGCCTTTTTCCATCATGCTTGAATATGTGTCAAAGGCGGCTTTGGGGTCCTTCGGCACGCCTATTCCGTGCTCATAGCATCTTGCGAGCTCGCATTTTGCTCTTTCTGACCCTTTCTCCGCGCAGTCCTTCAGCATTGATGCTCCTTTGCTGCGGTCTCTGGCGACCCCGGTCCCTCTGAGAATGCACATTGCCTTGGAGAATTCCCCGTCAATGTTCCCTTTCTCTGCGGAAGCGGAGAACATCTCGAATGCCTTTTCTGCGTTCGCCTCGGTGCCTATACCGAGATCATAGAACACGCCCAACATGTACATCGAACTGGGAGATTCCTCCGCCTTTTTTGAATGATATTCGAACAGTTTCTTATCGCGGGGGACATCGGTTTCCTCGAAGATCGCATTCAATTCTTCAACGGCCTCCGGATATCCCTTCAATGCCGCTTTAGAAAACCACATTATGGACTCATCCACATCCTTTTGGACAGATATGCCCTCGGCATAACATTTACCAATGATGAACTCTGAATCCGTATGGCCCAGAGAAGCCGCTTTCATATACCATTTGAGTGCTTCTCCCTCATTTACTTCTACGCCGTCGCCGATGGCGTATTTCTGTCCCAATCTGAAACAAGAATTAACATCGTCGGCTTCAGCTTTGGAAATCAACTCCTCCATAATTTCCACCAGGAACCTCTATTTGCCTAAGGTTATATTAACTTACCCTGTTCAACCTCCAAATTGTTGGCCGTCTTTTTTTTCTATAGAGAAAAATATCATCAATATAGCTATTATTGACGCTGCAAACATCAGCGCCCAGACGAGTGAGAAGTTTTCGAGCGTGTACGACGTCCCTATCATCGGAGCGGTTATTGTGGTGCAGACCGATGCTCCCAAGAAAAGAAAAACGTTCATGGCCGAGACGGACGTGCCCGAAATGGCCGTAGGATACCATTCCTTTACCTGGGTGAAGGACAGCGTCATGAACCCTCCGGAGAACCCGAAGATGAAACATATCGCCATCCAGAACCAATAATTGTCCAAACTGCCGGCGAACACCCACAATATGCACCATGTGGCCGCGTACAGAATGGTCCCCCAGAACATTGCCATGCGTTTTGACTTGATGATCCCTCTTCCGTTCATCACGCCTATCAGGACAGAGCTCAGTATCTTCCCTACGCCCAGAATGGTGATCAGCCATGCCGCCATTGCGCCAAACCCGTATATCTCTTTAAAGTATGTATTCGCCCACGTACCCTGGAATACCATTATGGACCCGTACACGAGGAAATATGCTATCGCCATGGTCCAGAACTTCCTTCCTCCGGACATCACCGTGATCAGCCCTTTGATCATCGGCATCTTTGAGTCGGTTGCATCCGTGATCGGCGTTCCTTTCTCCAGGTTATCTATCTCCTCTATCGCCGGGTATCCCTTTTTGTGAGGATGGTCCGCCACGAATGCAAGGCAGAGCAGGGCGAGGATCAGCGTCACTATTCCGAGCAGCATGAACACCTCTCTCCATCCCATGGCGTCAGACATCATCGCGAGAGGCGCCGACGCCGCTATGGCGCCGACGTTCCCGACGGCTATCACTATGCCTGTGAGCTGCGGGAAGTCGGTCTTTCTGAACCAAACTGATATTATCTTCATCAGCGGGATGTAGACGACCGCCATGCCGGCCGCGATGAGCATCTTCCCCAGGACCATGACCAAGAAATCCGTTCCCAGGAATGTCAGGAACGATCCGAACGCCGCTACCATTAGGAAGATGAAAGTGGTCTTTCTCGGACCGAGATGGTCCGCAAGAAGGCCGCTCGGTATCTGCATAGCGGTGTATGTCCAGAAATAAACGGAACTCAGTAACCCTATAGACCCGCCGACCTCCTCGACAATGTCCTTGCCTACAATGCCGACCGTCATCCTGTGGAAATAAACAAAGAAATATGCGGATATCAGTATGATGAATATTGCCCACCGGTATCTGTACACGGCTTTTTTAAGATTCTCGGATATCTCCGACGGCCTATTCTCACATGTGTTCTTTTTCATTGTTATGCCCCCCTCGCCGGTCTTGTCCCTGTCAGTCGATCTCTATCAGTTCATATTCCGATGAGCCCAGCCCCATTCTCTCCGCATGCCTGAATGTTGCCTGCCATTCAGTATCCGGGTGTGTGCACTTGAAAATGTCGTCGGGTTTTATCCCTTTGGAGTTTGTGTAAAGCCTGCTCCCAACGATCATGGGCTGCTTCTGGGAAAGGTCGACACATGCTTTGTCCAGAGCAACCGGGTCAAATGATGCAAGCATCCCCACATTCGGTATTATGGGGATGTCGTTCTCTTTGTGGCAGTCGCAGAACGGAGATACGTCGGCAATGACTGAAACATGGAAGTTCGGTCTCCCTGCAAGCACTGCCGCAGCGTACTCCACTATCTTATAACAAATGATATCCAGCGCCTCGTCCATTTCCGCCTCTATCGCGCTGAAAGGACACATCCCGATGCATCTTCCGCATCCGACGCAGAAAGTGTGGTCTATCGATGCTTTTTTCGAGACGGTTATCGCAGAATGGGCGCACGCCTCCAGGCATTTCTTGCATCCTCTGCATTTTTCCTTATCGACCGACGGCTTTCCGGATGTGTGCAGTTCCATCTTCCCTCTTTTCGAAGCGCATCCCATCCCAATATTCTTCAGCGCCCCGCCGAATCCAGTCAGCTCATGGCATTTGAAGTGATTCAGGGTTATGAGGATGTCCGCATCGCATATCGTGCGTCCGATCTTTGCCGTCTTTACATAATCCCCGTCGATCGGCAGCTCGGCGTCGTCGGTGCCTTTCAGTCCGTCCCCGATTATTATCTGGCAGCCTGCGGAGAGAG
This sequence comes from Candidatus Methanoplasma sp., assembly GCA_031256615.1. Classification (GTDB taxonomy): domain Archaea; phylum Thermoplasmatota; class Thermoplasmata; order Methanomassiliicoccales; family Methanomethylophilaceae; genus Methanoplasma. The sequence goes on from JAIRQG010000105.1 coordinate 3,924, forward strand.
GGCTGAAACCGTTGAAGTTGGCTGTATACATGTGCTCAACGGCGTTCTTTCTGCTCCCCGGGTACAGGGTGCTGCAGTCCGTCAGGAACGGGATGCCTCCTTTCGCGGAGACCTTGTCGGCAATGACCTTGGAATAATTCGGCCTCAGGAAGGCCAGGTTCCCCAGCTCTCCGAAGTGCATCTTGATGGCCGCGAACTTCTTTTCCATGCCTATGTCTTCTATCCCTGCGGCAACGATCAGTCTTTCAAACTTATCTAAAAGGCTGTCCTGCAGTTCAGTGTGCATATTCGTGTGATATACTTTCGCCTTTCCTATATGCATCATTTGCATAACTGAGCTTTAATATAAAATAGGGTTGGGAGCAAAAGTATGATGTCGAAAAATACCTTCTATAATCGCATATTCGACAGTTTGCCCGCATGAATGTCCCCTAGGGGATAAACCCCGCTATTTTATGGGGAATACTTCAAATACTGAGAACGAAGTCGGCATTTAAAGGAATATCAAAGGTGGGAATCCGATGCATATAATGAGTCCTTACACAGGCAGCCTCAAATCAGATGAGGAGATAATGAAAAAATACAACGATGAGAAAAGATGGGGTCTCGCGGTGTGCATTGACCTTGGAGAGTGCGATAAGGCCAAGATCTCTTCCAAAGAGCACATCACGAAGTTCGCCATTGACCTCGCCAACTACATAAACATGAAGAGATACGGCGAGCCCATGGTGGTTTTCTTCGGCGCGGAGCCGAAAGTTCAGGGATACTCCCTGGTGCAGCTCATCGAGACCTCTCAGATATCGGGACACTTCGCCGAGGACACGAACAGGGCGTTCATTGATGTGTTCTCTTGCAAAGAGTTCCCCCCTAAGAAGACCGCGGAGTACGTCCAAAAGTACTTCGGCGCCAAAAAAATGGAATATGCGGTCTGCTTCAGGGATGTCTGAACCTAAACCACCGGCATACGCCGGCCAATTTCATTTTTTCTGACAGTAAAGTCAATAATACAAGCGGGAGATTCGTACCAATATGGGCCTTGAAGAAATCATCGCGAAGCTCTGCTGCGAAGAGTCCGTTAAAGCCGCCTTTCTTTTGGAGGGGGAGTTCTACAGCGAGGTCATAGACGAAGAAAGCAGCGTGGTCGAATCCTCCATGGGCATGCCTCTGATCAACCGGGCGCTGGAAGAGGTCATAAAAAGAGAGACGGCGGTCTGCATATTCTGCAGCAGCACTTTCGAGGTTCCGACAGACCATGTGATGCTGATGGAAGATAAATGCGGGAATGTTGTGGGGCACGATGTGCCTCCCTGCATGATCAATGACTTCAAAGACAACCCGGAGATATTTTGGCTTAGCGATGATTTCGCGATATACCCCGACAGAACAAAGAACGATATCATGTTCGTCCTGCTCCCTCACAAGGTCAGGTCCATCGGGGAGAAAGAAGGAGCGAGGGACCCCATTCTGCTGTATCCGGCCACGACGACCGATATCATGCTGAGAAAACATTTCCGTATGTCGCTTGACGACCCCCGCATAGCGACGGCGATCCTTGCTTTCAATGCGATTTGAACATGAGCGCTAACTGCTAACTGTATGTTCTTTGCTTTATACCGATACCATTCCGTCTTATCGAGCATGAGGAACACAGAACATCTCATGAAGAAATTAAGCAAGAACAGGAGAGGGAGCATCGAGGGCCTGCCGCTGCAGCTGATGATCGTCATCATCATCGCAACGATGGGGACGGCCATTCTCATAGGGTGGATGGGCGATATCGAATCTCCGAAAAGCATTGGGACCGTTGATGTCATTTCCGGAGATATCGTGCTTAACGGCAGCAGTACTTCCGAGGGATACATCGAAATATATGTTGCAGACCAGAGCGGAGATCCGTTGAGCGGCGCGACAGTGGTGCTTTCCGGCCTCGGGGTCACTGATAAAAACGGAAGGACCGCATACGCAAACACAGACGGCGAAGGGTATGCTGTATTCGATGGTCTGCGCATCAATCTGAGAGGCGCGAACGTGGGGTTCATCACGGTCAACGTATCGATGTCCGAATACGGTGAGAACAGCACCGCAAGGGTGGCGGTGATATCATAAAGATGAACAAAAAGGGGATGGTCGACTTCCCTATGTGGCTGGCCGTGACCCTTTTGATACTGGCGATCTTTGTACCGGTAGCGATCGGCATGGTGAATGACTTGAAAGACGACACCGCCGTCTTGGCCGCGAAGGCCGAGGCGGATAAGATCGAGAACATGGTGAAGGGAGCATATTATTCGGGCGCCGGAAGCGCGGATACGGTTAGCGTATCTCTGTCGGGCGGGTCATGCCTGGTCATCGGAGGGGATGGGTCGGATTCATACTGCATATCCATACTGATCGATGACACGGTCTTTGAGAAGATGTACCTCCAGAGGCCTTCCGTGAGGTTCTTGGGAGATCCCGTTTACATAATGGGCAACAACAGGACCGTCTCTGCCGAATGCGTCATCGAAAATGGGGTCTACGGCGTCAGGGTGAGCGTAATTGATTGAATTCACTATGTCGCGGGTCATCCTCATCATTTGCGGCGTGGCGATCCTCGCTTCCGTCGCCATGCCGATCCAATCCCTCTATGATGAGAAATATGACCATTCCATGGTAGATGCGGCGGACAGGCTCTCATTCATACTGGATGAGTTCTGGGCCTCAGAAGCTGATACGATGACCCTGAGAGGATGGGAGATACTCCCTTCCTCGGATGGTTTCGTTGAGATAGAGGGGCATGATCTCATCGTGCATCTGAAGGACCGGTCCTATCGGTCGCTTATGTCAAAGAGCATGGAAAGGATCGTCATCGGCCACGGAGATGTCATCACCATATCAAAACCGACCGTGTCTGCCGGCGATGCATCGGCGCCGCCATACTTTGAGGAGGAGGATGACTGATCGATCATCCGCGGCCGAAAGCCTCTGCCACTTTTCCTAAGGCGGCGGCAAACCTT
>JAIRQG010000132.1 GCA_031256615.1 Candidatus Methanoplasma sp.
CAGAAAGTTACCGCTCTGAAAGATCAGATAGCCCAGATGAAGCCCGAAAGGCATACCGAAGACAGGAACGAGGTACCTGTCAAACAGCTCAAGAGACAGCTTCAGGAACTTGAATACACCCAGCAGACGAAATCTCTCGGCAAGGACAAAGAGAACGAGATCGTCAAACAAATATCCGTAATCGCAAGACAAATACAGGAAAGAGAGAAATCCTTTGAGCAGAACGGAGAGATCAAAGAGGTCATCCAGCAGCTCAAAGAAGCAAAGGTTCAGGCAGAGACCGCACACCGCCAAGTATCCGAGTACGCCGAAGCAGCACAGTCTTCACACGATAAGATGATGAAGCTGTATGAAGAAGCAGACACGCTCAGGAAAGAAGCGGATGCCGCTCAGGCTAAGTTCATCGAATGCAAACAGGCTGCAGACGAAGAGCATAAGAAGCACATCGAGCAGATCAAATCCGTCCACGAGATGGACAAAGACGTTGCCGGAATGAAGAGCAAGAAGACCGCCGCCAAGAAGAAGAAAGTGGACAACGAGTCCAAAAAAGAGGCGAAGGAGATATTCGAGCGTTTCAAGGCCGGAGAGAAGCTCAGCACAGACAACCTGATGGCCCTACAGAAATCAGGTTACCTCTGAATTCCCCTGCGTTTTGCAGGGGGCCAAAACCCCTTCCAACCTGTTTTATTTTTCTTTTTAGAAAATGCTTATATAGCTCCTCCACCAATAGCTACCCACGGGGAAAAAGGCCGGCTCTGTAGAGTGCATCCCATCCCTTCTGACTGGCCGGCCTGTTCCCGCACTTTTATTACTATGTTCTAAATATCAATGAAGCATATTGAAGGAATGATCTCATGGTTCTGGAAGGATTGGGAAAATCGCTTAGGGACGTAATAGCGCATATAGGAAGTTCCTCGGTCGTTGACGAGGACCTCGTCAGAGAGATATCTAAAGAGCTTCAGCGGGCACTGCTCCAGGCGGATGTCAATGTCCAGCTTGTGCTTGAGATCACCAATAGGATCCAGGAACGCGCTCTGAACGAAAAGCCCCCTGCGGGAAAGAGTTCCAAGGATCATGTAATAAGCATAATCCACAAAGAGATGGTCTCTCTCCTGGATAACGGCGAAGGGCTTGCCATGAAACCGCAGACGATCATGATGGTCGGTCTATACGGTCAGGGTAAGACCACAACAACAGGGAAACTTGCCTTGTTCCTCTCAAAAAAAGGATTCAGCGTCGGGCTGATCGGCGCCGACGTCTACAGGCCGGGCGCATTGGATCAGCTTCAGCAGCTTGGGGCGAAGATCAACGTAGAGGTGTACGGAGAGCCCGGGAACAAGAATGCCGCGCAGATCGTGAAGAACGGCAAGGCAAAGTTCTCCGATAAAAAAATAGTGATCGTCGACACATCCGGGCGCCACGCGCTGGAGGACGACCTCATACAGGAACTGAAGGATATCGCAGAGGCGTCAAGACCGGATGAGAGGGTGCTTGTCCTCGATTCGCAGGTCGGACAGCAGGCCGGCCCGCAGGCTGAGGCATTCAACAAAGCCGTCGGCGTCACAGGGGTCATCCTTACAAAGATGGATGGTACCGCAAAAGGAGGCGGTGCCCTTTCCGCAGTGGCAAAGACGGATGCCAGAATAATATTCATCGGTACAGGTGAGCATATACGCGACCTTGAGCCGTTCAATGCGGACAGATTCATCTCAAGGCTGCTCGGAATGGGCGATCTTGCATCATTGGTCCAAATGGCAAAAGAAGAGATCGATGACGAAGAGGCCATGGAGCAGCTGGCCAGGAACATGATATCCGGAAGGTTCACGCTGTCGGATATGTATCAGCAAATGGCCGCCGTAAGCAAAATGGGGCCTCTTCAGAAAGTCATGTCCATGATACCTGGGTTCAGCAACATGGAGGACAAGATCAATTATGAGGAATCGCAAAAGCGGCTCGCGATGTACAAGGTCATAATGGATTCCATGACCAAAGAGGAAAAGGACGAACCCAATCTGATAAAGGGCAAACGGATAGAAAGGGTCGCAATAGGTGCAGGGGTATCCACCCATGAGGTGAGAGGGTTGCTCAAGCAATACAACCAGAGTAAGAAAATGATGAGTTCTATCGGCAAAGACCGTAAGATGCGCAAACAGCTGATGAAACAAATGGGCAACATGGATCTGGACAGCCTACAGGACTCGCAGTGATCCAATGAAGTATTTTGTTATCGTGGGGCACAAAGCTGTGACCACCGGAGACTTTAAACTCGATGACATCTCGGGCGGCGCCGGAAGGCTGGACATTCTTATCAGATGCGTCAACTCAGCGTTCTTCCTCAGCCATAACATAAGAAGGGATACTGAACTCTTCATGCTGCTTCAGGGAGGCGATGACCCCCCGAAGACGATCAGGTTAAGCGGTCAGGAACTCAGATATCTGAACCCGGACGAGAGAAGCACATCTTCTCTGATCAGGAACGCGCTGATAAAGAAGCTCGGCGAAGATGAGGTTAGATCATCGCCGGGAATATATGTTTCCAGGATGTCCTTCGCTGATGTCATTGAGATGCTTTCGGAAAAGGGAAATATCATCTATCTCAAAGAGGACGGTATCGACGTAAGAGGCCTGAACATGCCGGCGGACCCGATTTTCGTGATAAGCGATAATAAAGACCTCACCGACGAAGAAGAGACCATCCTTATGAAGCACGACCCCGAAAAAATATCCCTCGGGCCGCACAGCCTCCACGGGGACCACTGCATCATCATTGTTCACAATGAGATGGACAGGAATGTCCAGTGAACCTTTTTATGCTGAACAGGCTATGACAGAGCATGTTGGATCAACCTGAAAAGATACCGCAGCACAGACACTGTCGCAACTGCGGTAAGGCTTTCGTCGGCGACGGGGAGTTTTGCGGCGACGAATGCAAGGATTATACAGGGGCCGATGCAAAGAAAAAGATAAGGAAACTTCTCCTGATCTGGTTGATCGTGGTCGGAGTGACGATGGCCGCCGTCGCTGCGTACTACATGCTGTGACCGCGGACGATACCGCGGCTTCGCCAAAATATATATTTTCAACCTGTTTAAGCGTACGACCTGCCGCTATCAGACAGTATTTAAGTAGATGTGCCATAGTTTCTCGGGTTAGGATTTTATTTATCAAATTTCTTTACGAGATGAGTGAGGAAAATGATATCTATAGTAGCCGGCACGTTCAACATCCTCCACGAAGGCCATAAAAAATTGATAAAGAAAGCCTTCGAGGTCGGAGACGAAGTCATGATCGGCATTACTACAGACAGCATGGCATCGAACACCAAAGAAGAGGTCATACCGCTCTATCTGAGGAAAAAGGAAATAGAGGCGTTCCTGGCCGAAATGGATAAGCCGTGGGAGATAGTGGAGATAGACGACATATACGGGCCGGCAGAAATGGCGGATTCCGCGGATATAATCGTTGTATCGGAAGAGACCCTCAACAATGCGGAAAAAATGAACCGCGAACGCGGGTCCAGAGGGATCAGACCGCTTAAGATAGTTATTGTTCCCATCGTTAACGCTTACAACAGCGACAAGATATGTTCGACCGAAATAATGAAGGGTGTGTATTCAAAGAGCGGGAATAACATTGCCGTCAGGATCGCGGTGGGTTCGACCAACAGAGTGAAGATCGAAGCCGTCAGAGCGGTCATGGAAAGGGTGTTCGGCAATGTGATCGTGATTCCGGTGAATGTGAAAAGCGGGGTTTCGGATCAGCCGAAGGAGCTTGAGACCCGTACCGGAGCAATGAACCGCGCCATGTCCGCGCTCGGCGACAATGACCTTTCCGTCGGGATAGAGGCTGGAGTTTTCGCCACCGATGACGGACTATATGATTTCCAATACTGTGCGATACTCGATAAGGACGGAAAGATGACCATCGGGATCGGCCCGGGGTTCAGGTACCCGGATGAGGTCGCTGATCTCGTATCAAACGGCATGACGGTCGGCGATTCCATACGCGAGCTTTACGGAAACTCGGAAACGGGGAAGAAACAAGGAGCGGTGGGGCTGCTGAGCAAAGGACTGCTTGACAGAAAGACCCTCACAGAACAGTCTGTGACCGCGGCCATGATACCCCGTATGAAAGACCTGTGAACCTTTGCGGTCAATGCGCACAGAGGTCAGCTTTTTGCAAGAGATATCGCTTTCTCAAGCACTTTATCTGCATGCCCGTCCACTTTCACTCTTTTCCATGCGGCTTCAACGGTACCGTCCTTCCCGACGATGAAAGTTGACCTGACGGTCCCATGCACCTCTTTGCCGTACATCATCTTGGCGCCCCATGCGCCGGCCCTTTCCGTGAGATCATGGTCAGGATCGCTGAGGAGCTTGATCTTCAGGGAGTTCTTCTCCCTGAACTTCTTATGGGACTCTGCAGTGTCTTTGCTCACGCCGATGACAGGGATGTTCCTGAGCATGAATTTGGGATACAGCGAATTGAATTCAAGCGCTTCTTTCGTGCACCCCGCCGTCCCGTCCTTTGAGTAGAAATAAATAACATACCTTATGCCGCCGAGGGACCTGCTGTCAAACTCTTCGCCGTTCTCGTCCATCAGGGCGAATTGAGGAAATTCCTCGCCAGCATTCATATTATCAGAACAGTCTCCCCGCTTTCTCATCGATAATGCGTGACGGGTCCATCTCGAAGAACATCACAGGGTGTGTCATCTCATAATCGGCGATGACCTTCGGAGATACCTCGCCGAAGAAGCCCGTCTCCCTGCCGTCCGAAGTGATGAAGGCTCCCCTCCCTTCAACGAAGGTCCTGTACCCGCAGGAGGATATCTTGTATTCTATGCCCATCTCTCTTGCGACTGATTCCGCGATCGATTTGATCTCTGTGAACGAGGTCTTCGACGCTGCTACCATCCCGCATATGTGCGGGGTTGTTCGGTGTTCGTCGGAGACGAACCCTATCTCGAATATCCTCTGCGGAAGATCTCTGTGCTTATTGTGCCTGAGTATCCTCATCAGACTCGGCATGAGATACGATCTCAGACAGGTATGGTCCTCAGTTATGGGGTTGGTAACGCATGTGGAGGTCTTTACCGGAAGGCCTGACCTCTCAAACTCATCTTTTTGGTTGCTAAGGGTAAGTGTGGTGACCTCGGTGAAACCGAGCCCGATCATCACATCCCTCATCTTATCGGAAAACGATGTCACGGGCCCCAACTCTCCGGAGGTCTGTTGGGACAGATGTGTCCCGCCGAAACGTTCGAACCCGTAACCCACGGCCACATCCTCAAAGATGTCCACCTTATGCATCATGTCAAGCCTGGTGGACGGCGCCGATACCACGGCCTCGTCGCCGCTGAATGAAACAGACATGCCCATTCTTTCGACGGCTTCTTTCACGCCATTCTCCGAAAGATCTATGCCGAGGAATCTGCAGCATTCCTTGACCGATATCTTGATCTTCAACTCTCTGAGATCGGGAGAGCGCCCGGAACCGCCTTTCTCCATCTTGACGCTGCATATCCTTCCCCCGCGCTCCGCGAGTGCGGTCGCAACGATATCGAGCGCACCCTTCACGGCCTTTTGGTCATTGCCGGTTACATCAATGAATATGTTCTTTGTATCTGTTGTAACGGTCGTTAACGCGCCGTTTATTATCGGAGGGAACGACAGAACGTCATTGTTCTTATCAAAGATGATAGGGTATCTCTCCTTCCCTTCCAAAAGATGGGCATATTCTTTGCCTTTGTCATGAGACCTCAGTATCTCTCTCAGGTTCATTCTCTCGGTCCTGTTCAAAGGGACGAATGATGCTTCCTCCGGCCTTACCGCCGTATATCTGAACGGAGGCTCCACTTTATCGAGATCGTGAACGCCTATCGCGATCTTGCTCCTTTTTCTGCCGATGGTCATATGAAGCTTTTCCTGAAGCTCCATCAGCGATCTGATCAGATCGTCGGTCACGCAAATATCTCTGATAACGGCGCATGCGAAATACGGCCTCACATTAAGCACGGGATCCTCTATTGCCGCGGCGATATCCGAATCCTCGACAGTATACCTTTTCAGACCGGGTTCGATGCCTAGGAATGCACGCAAAGCCCTTGCGAGCCCTTCTACGGAGAACAGGTCCGGTCTGTCGGGGAAGAATTCAACAGACATTTCCTCGCTGAAACCTTCGGTCTGGTGCATATCGGCGCCGATCAGAGGTATCTTCTCTATCAATATCTCCTGCGGGACCTCTCTTCCCATGAGAGCGCATAGATCGCTGTATTTGAAATTGATAACAGGCATATTATCATCGTCCGAGTTCCTGATGCGCCTTTCCGAGATGGCCTGCAGCCTGTGCAGAAATGGTCGACATTTCCCCGGCAAGGACCGTCACTGCGATGATCTCCGCAAGTTTCTTAGCTTTCTCGTCCCCGAGGCATCCGATCATACTCAGCGCTTCCGACTGCGTCGGCAGCCTGGTACCTCCGCCGACCGTCCCTACTTCCACTGTCGGCATCCTTACCGAGATGTACAGGTCCTCATTCATGTTCTCGCACATCGTGGTGGTCATGCTTCCGCCTACCACCTGCGCCGGATCTTGACCTGTTGCGATGTATATTGCGGCGATCATGTTCGCGGCATGGGCGTTGGCTCCCAAGGTGACCGAGAGCGAACTCCCGACAAGGTTCTTCCTTATGCTGGTCTCTACGATAAGGTCTGTTGTTGTGTGAAGTCTCTTTTCAACAACGCTCTTCGGGATAAGTGCTTCGGCAACGACCAATTTCCCGCGGCCTTTGATCATGTTGATCGCCGCGGCCTTCTTATCGCTGCACAGATTCCCCGATACGGACACCATTACCGCACCGGTCTGATTCTCTATCGTTTTGCACACTGCCTCTGTGGCGATGGTCGCCATGTTCATTCCCATGGCATCTCCCGTCCCGTATGTGAAACGGATGTAAAGATTCCTGCCTGCTGGGAATGATTCCACTGATGTGAGTTTTCCGTGATTCGTGGTCGTTTCCACGATCGAAGAAAGGAGTCCGATATTGCTGTCGATCCATTCCATGATTTTTGTGCTGTGATCGATGCCGTCCGTTCTGAACACCGGCGCTCTGGTCATCCCGTCCTGGAAGACCTTCACTCTGACACCGCCGCTGTCGTTGATGACGGACATGCCTCTGGATATTGATGCTATGAGCGCCCCTTCGGTAGTTGCCAGCGGGACTAAGAATTCCCCCTTTGCATAATCGCCCCTGATGATCACGGGGCCGGCAAAACCAAGAGGTATCTGCGTGGCGCCTATCATATTTTCAATGTTTTTGGAAGCCTTTTCCGAATCAAAGCTAAATTTGGATATGTTCTCCAGACTGGCCCCGGTGAATTCTTCGACCGCTCTGCGTCTGTCGTCGACATCGGAATGGGTGTATCCTCTGTTCTTCAGACCCTTCCTTTCTTCCATGTGAGTACAATGGTATTCTAATAATATAATTATCGAAGAGTTTTATAGTGGGTATGAGGTATGGAAAGCCATGGACGAGGCGTCTGGCGAGGTAAAACAGAAGGCACCGAGACGGGCGACATATCTGCGGACCATCATCAACCCTGATGAAGAAACAAAGCATGATAAGCTTGACAAGTTCATCGTGAAGGTGTGCCCTCCCTTTGCGGCCACGTGTACGATATTCGCACTTTTTCTGATTTTTTACATGCGGGATTATTCCTTTACGGGAGCGGTGTTCGGAGTATGCCTGGGATTCGCGCTGGGATTCATCATCCTGGGTGTGGTCTGCGTGATACTGTCGGACAGAGGCGTGATAACAAGGAAATATGTTGTTCCAGTAGTAATAATCGTCCCTATGCTTATCGCGGTCGTTTTGTATTATGCCGGGACCAATACGGGGGTCAGCGATTTCATTGTAAAATATTTCGACGTTTTTGGAAAGAACATGGATATGATTTCCCTCCTGGTCGGCGTCTATTCCATCGCCCTGATGGTGCTCCTCGTCGCATATGCAGTCGTCTCTGTGATAGTAAGCTATTTCAGAAGCTATTTCTACAGGGTGCTGAGGTCTTTGGAGAACCCGTTGGAGACCAAGAGGAGCCGCATCACAAATTGGCTGTTCCAGATACCCGATATCATTGATGTGCGGTCGGTCGAGCTTGAGCCGGATACGGAGGATAACAGGTTCAACTTAGAACTTTTTGTGAACATCGCGTTCAGCCTTTTTCTGCTGGGTATCGTGATATGTTCGTATTTGTTCATCAACCCTCTTTTCCTTGAGATAATGTCTTTCGAGGAGATGCTCCTGATCGGTATGCTGATGTCGCTGTTCATATCGCCTCTGGTGATCCCCTGGAGCATTGTCAAGTCCGTCGGCGCAAAAATAACATCTGACGCCCCGCGCGATTTCTATCTTTGGAAAGGAATGAGAGGGAGGCTCTATCAGGGATTCTTCACGATAACGTTCTTCATGATGCTCCTGACCCTGTCTGTATACCTGGGGATGGATTTCTCAAGGATCCTCATGACATATCTGGGATATGTCTCTTTCATAGGTGTGATATCGATAGTGACGTCCTTCGTGTACGTCAACACTTACTATAAAGGATTCAAGAACGGCATCATAAAAAGCTACCTGCGGTCGAAGGAGCAATGAACCGCTCACAAACGTTATTAACGCCTCTGTGTTCGTCTTTTCATGAAGGGTCCCGAGCACGATGCCGTTTCCAAAGCGAAGAGGCAGGCAGAGAGCGGCAACCCGAACGGTGCCGTCGAGACCCTGGAATCGTATTTGGAGACGGATCCGTACAACATAAAGGCAAGGATGCAGCTGGCCAAAACGTTCGTCTACGACCTGAATGACCCGGATACGGGCATTCTGCAGATGGATATCATTCTGGAGCTGGAACCTGACAACACCGACGCGATGAAAGCTCTGGTGACAGTCCTCGCAAAGCACAAAAAGAACAATAAGAGAACGATGGAAACATACGAAAAACTGCTGAATGCCTCCCCTGATGCAGACCTTTACAACGCTTATGCGATATTTCTCAGGATACAGATGACGGATTTCAAGAGGTCCGCCGAATATTATGAGAAGGCGATAGCTTTGAATCCGAACAAACCGGAATATCGCCAGAACTATGCGGTGGTCCTGCTCAAAGACCTTAAGGATTATGAGAAGGCAAAGCATGAACTTGAGGTGCTGATGAGGCTCGACCCTAAAAACGAACCTGCAAAAAAGAACTACGAACTTCTTATGAAAAAGAAATTCGATTCAGACGGTAATCTGAAAAAAAGATCATTTTTACGCAGATAATGCTAGATCCATACATAATCTCTTTTTATGCAGAACTCGGTGTAGGTTATGAGGTGAACAAGTGGAACTTAAAGGATCCAAAACAGAAGCAAACCTGATGACTGCATTCGCCGGCGAGAGCCAGGCCAGAACGAAGTATACTTACTACGCTTCACAGGCGAAGAAAGAAGGATACAATCAGGTCGCGGATATCTTCATGGAGACGGCCGAGAACGAGAAAGAGCATGCAAAGCTCTGGTTCAAAGCGCTTCACGGCGGAGCCGTACCAAAAACCCTCGAGAACCTTAAGGATGCGGCGGGCGGAGAGAACTACGAACACACAACGATGTACAAAGATTTCGAAGCGACCGCAAGAAAAGAGGGATTCAACGAGATCGCGGACCAATTCAAACTTGTGGGCGAGATCGAAGCGGCACACGAGAAGAGATACAAAGAACTCTACGAGAACATAAACAAAGGCATGGTCTTCAAGAAGGACAAAGCAGTGGTCTGGAAATGCCTGAATTGCGGATATCTCCACGTCGGGAAAGAAGCCCCCGCTGTGTGTCCGACCTGCAAACACCCGCAGTCATACTTTGAGGTGCAGGCACAGAACTGGTAAACTCATACAAAAGAGGGTTCAGCCCCTCCCGGCAGCGGATCTGCCGGCTTTCATTTTTTTCCCGGTCTTTTATGATCAGGGGTCGGCTGTTACGCATGATCTCATCTATATATCTCTTGATTGATACATAACGTTATATTGACACTGAGCAATATTTCACGGGGTGATCAAATAGCGTTTTGTACCAGCTGCGGAAAAGAAATGCCTGAGGAGGCAACATTCTGCCCAAACTGCGGATGCCCGCTGAACGCAGAAGGACCATACCATAATCAGGATCAGCGGAACGGAGGCAACCGTAATTGGAATGCCCCCTTTTATCAGCAAAAAGATACAGGGATCACGATCGTCCTCGGAGTGCTTCTGGGTTTGTTCGGCATCATGGGGGTCGGACAGATGTATGTCGGAAAGGCCGTAAGAGGGATCGCCATCCTGCTCGGAGGGTTCTGCATCGTAGTATTGTCATACGTTGCGATCGTCTCTTACATTTTGTCAGACATATGGTACGACGACGTCTATTACGAAAGCGGGTTGGAAGGGCTTATCGTCATCGGAATAGTGATCACGGCAGTCCATTTCGCATACTTCATTTGGCAGGCATATGATGCACATAAACTGGCCAAAAGGTACAACGAGGAGTTGTACAGGACCGGACGGCCGCCGTGGTGATACGGGCCGCAGGCCGCCTGCGGTTCCGATCTTTCATTTTTTACAAATAGAAAAGCGATTCTTCGTGTTGTTTCTCTGAAACAAAAAAATGTGAAGTAAGAAGTTTATGAGAGGCCGTCAGATATTTGTCGGGGGGCGGTTCTGTTGCGAAGATGCTTCTCCAACGAATTTGTCCTTGTTCTTGTATATGAAATAGGCAACGATGAAGCCTATTATTCCAACCAAAAATATCAGCGCAAGCACGGAAGCGATAATGCATGTTATCAGCGCCACGATGTACAACCTCTTCGTGATGCAAAGCAGACCTGCTATCGCACTTAACGCACCGCTAGCAACAATGACGGCACTGACAGCAATGAGCATATTCCTAATGGAATCTCCTTCAAAGAATTCACTTAACAAGTTCTCATAGCCGGCATCCATCAAAATATTTTTCATAGCTTCTATCTCGCCGTCTACGTTGTATAAGGTGTATATGCCATCGTAAAGCGCGAATATTGCCCATGCAAAACAGGCGATGCCCAATATCATCAGAGCATAGCTCTTCTTCGCCTGAGGCTGATTATATTGTTGCTGAGGCGAATTTGCTCCT
>JAIRQG010000106.1 GCA_031256615.1 Candidatus Methanoplasma sp.
GTCCTCAGACGACGAATCTGTGGCAACGGTCAGCAGCAGCGGCCTTGTGACAGCGGTCGGCGCCGGAACGGCATCGATCACCGTCAAAACAACCGACGGAGGCTACATTGCGACTTGTATCGTGACCGTGGTGTCTTTTGAAGTACCTGTGGACGGCGTGACCATCGATGAGACCGAGATGCACCTGACGATCGGAAGCACCGGACAGATAACGGAGACTGTATCTCCCGCCAATGCAACGGACAAGAGCGTTGCCTGGTCCTCAGACGACGAATCTGTGGCAACGGTCAGCAGCAGCGGCCTTGTGACAGCGGTCGGCGCCGGAACGGCGGCGATATTCGTCTGGACCAACGATGGGGACTACATTGAGATCTGCTTCGTGACAGTGACGGAATAACCATGCGAACACGGCCGTGCGTGCCTGAATGAAAACGCACAAAAAACAACTTCCCAAACCAATTATCAGACGGAGAGATCGCGGCTGCCTGCAGAGATCGCGGCAGATCCCTTGCTGGGATATCTGCCGGCAAAACTTCGCTGCTCTCCGCCTGCCTTTTTTTTGAATGCATGCCTGTTTTTCTGCAATAAGTAGATAACTCTTCTTACATATCTCAACGGCATGCTTATCCTTGACAGCTCTGCGCTTTTCTCAATGGAAGGATTGCCGGATGAGGAGTTTTTTTGCCCTCCCGGAGTTGTCGATGAGCTCGCTAAATACGATGACAAAAGGCTTGAGCTTTGGGGGGATCTTCTGAGAACATCCGACTGTACCAAGGCATCTGTCGAAAAAGTGACTGAAATTGCTAAAAAAAGCGGCGATATCGGAAGGCTGTCTCCTGTTGACATTACAGTGCTGGCACTTGCAGTTGACACCGGAGGAACGATACTCACTGACGATTACTCCATACAGAATGTATCCCGCATAATGGGGATCCCTTTCAGACCTGTCGGAATGGCCGGGATAAAAAAAGTGGAGAAATGGAACTACCGATGCCTGGGATGCGGGAAGTGGTTCAAAGAAAAGGCAGACGAGTGCCCAATATGCGGTTCAGGCATGAAAGCATGCAGAAAGAAATGATCACGGGAATATGCGTTTGCATCTGATGAGCTTACCCATACGCCTTGCGCCGAGAAGGCTCATGCATATCTCCGTCCTTCTGTCGGAGCCGAATGCCAGCGTGTCTGCGAGCTTTTTGTTATTGGCGGCTGTCTTCAAAGGTCTGCGGAATATCTTCTCGCAGCTGTCCTGGTAATCCTCCAGGCTGCGGCCGTCTATTACGTTGTCTCCCGCAACCTCTCCGCATACCTTGCCCGCGATGAGGGCAAGCGGCAGTCCTCCGCCGTTCACAGATATCACCTGGCCTGCGGAATCTCCCACGAGCATGCCGTTCCCCGATACGATCCTTGACAGCATCCCCTCGCTTGGAACATATTTGCCTTCCAGCTTTGTCATGACCTCCAGCCCATGCTTCTCTCTGAATTTCTCAAAATATTCGCTCAGCGTACCGTCTGCGAATTTCGGCGAAAATCCGACGCCGACATTCGCTTGATCCTTCTTTGGGATTATCCAACTGTATGCTCCCGGAGCTATCCCTCCGAAGAACATCTGAACATATGGTCCGAAGTCCCCTTTCGCCTGGGCGGTCACCGCCGGATACGGTTCATTGTTCTTCGGAAGACCCAAAGCCTTTGCGACCCTTGAACCCGGGCCGTCTGCGCCTATAAGTATCTTATATTCTATCTCACCCAGAGTGGTAATTGCTTTTCTCTTCTCTGTCTTTATGAAAAGACAGTCGGTGATCAGTTCCGCACCCTCCTTCTCCGCTTCGGATACAAGATATTTGTCAAACCTGTCCCTGTCCGTTGTATACCCGGAGAAATCGATGAGCCTCTCTTTCCCTTTGGGATCGATGAGCTTTATTCCTTTGATCTCCTTCGGTTTCAGGTGCTTCGGGATATCGAACAGCGGCGTTATGTCCCCGGCATTAGGGAACATGTTCATGATTTCTTCATCAGAGGGGATCAGCTCGCCGCATCTTACCGGGACGCCGACCTCCGGCCTCCTTTCTATTATCGTGACCTTCGCTCCTTTTGCCGCCGCATATCGGGCTGCCGTCCCTCCGGCAGGTCCTGAACCTACGACAAGAATGTCCGTTCTCATCAGATCCGGCATCCTGGCTCACCTGTTGCGGTCAACAATATAATTTGAAAGGCCTATCAGAGACCTTTTGCAGGGTGAATCTTCGAGGACGCTGAGTGAATTTCTTGAGTTCTCTGCGATCTTCTTTGCCTTCGCCAAACATTTCGAGACCGCATCGGTCTTTTTGATCAGAGCTATCGCATCGAGCGCTTCTGACCACTCCGGATCTTTTTTCCTGAAGACCTCTTTTATCGCATTTCCGTGCACTGGGTCCTGCATAGCGTATATCGTTGGGAGCGTTGGCTTCCCTTCCATGATGTCGCTTCCGATCCTTTTCCCGGTGGTCTTCTCATCACCGACCACATCCAGTACGTCATCCACGATCTGAAATGCGATGCCTGTCTGGAGAGCGAACTCTCCCACGCTGTTGACGGTATCGCTGTCCGTGCCCGACAGGAATGCTCCTATCTTCGCACCGCATTCTATCAGCCTCGCGGTCTTCTCTTCGATGATCTTCATGTAGTTCGCTTCGGACGCCTTTGTGTTGTGTTCGAATTCCTTCTGATCAAACTCGCCCGCACCCATTGCGACGGATGCATCCACGATATAATTGACCACCTCGGAGGACGCCGAACCGATGAGTCTGTAGCCTAGGGCGAACATGAAATCGCCCGCGACGATCGATTTTCCGATGGAGTATTTCTTGTATACAGCCTGCGCTCCTCTTCTTAACTCGCCCTTGTCGTTGATGTCATCGTGGATAAGCGTAGCGTTGTGTATCATCTCGATGGCGGCTGCGACTTCTATGGCTTTTTTAAAATCCTTCCCTCCGCATGCACAATGAGAGAGGAGGCAGATCGCCGGCCTTATTCTTTTACCGTTCGAACCGATAACATATTTGCATATCTCGGTAAGTTCGGGGTTGCTCGACCTTAAAGTATCCCTCATAAGTTTCTCTACTTTTTCCAAGTCATCCGAGATGGAAGAATACCAAGGCATATCCATTAACTTGGGGATGTTAAGAATCTACTTAACTGTTTTCTAATACTAGGCCGCCACCTGCCGTGCCGCCAACCAATATAAATAAAAATGGAAATTGGAAGAAGTTTTCAAATGCCGAACAGTGCTGATGCCGCATCCGCGCAGAAGTCCATGATAAGCTGAGGATATATACCGAGCAGGATCACGAACACAACACATATCGATATGGCTGCGGTGAATGTCTTCGGGACCTTGATCCTCTCTGTGGTCTCTCCCTTCTCGATGAGCATGGCCTTCACGACCCTCGTGTAATAGAACAGGGAGATCGCGGAGTTCAGTACCGCTATGAAAGCAAGCCATATCCACTGAGTCATCACGCCGCCGCCCAAACCGCCGTCGTATATCGCCGACGAGAATAGGAACAGTTTTGACGTGAATCCCGCCAGCGGCGGTATTCCTGCCAAAGCGAACAGGAACAGCAGCATCGCGAATGCTATGAACGGAGCTCTCTTTGCAAGACCGCGGTAGTCCGATATCTTCTCTCCGATGCCGACTGAGATCAGTGCACCGACAACAAGGAAAGCTCCGCCTTTCATGAACACATGCGTGAACATGTGGAACATTCCGGACGCAAGCGCGTACTCCGACATCACTGCCATCACGATCAGGATATATCCTGCCTGCGCGATGCTTGAGTAAGCCAGCATTCTCTTGATATTGTTCTGGGATATCGCCACTACGTTGCCCAGCGTCATCGTTATCGCCGCAATTATCGCGAAGATGTACTGCACTTCCTCTGTAGCGAACGCCGCTGTTGTGCTTGCCGCAACGAATATCACGATAAAGATCTTGAACAGCGCAACGAAACCTACTTTCTTGGACCCAGTACCCAAGAACATCGACACCGGCGTTGCCGCCCCCTCGTACACATCGGGTGCCCACATATGGAACGGGACCGCTGCGATCTTGAAGCCGTAACCTGCGATCATGGTGATCAGGGCAATGCCGAACGCCCAGCTGAAGTCCTGTGTGGAGAGTGCTGCCGCAATTTCGGGTATGTTGGTGGTGCCGGTCACTCCGTAGAGCATCGACAGACCGTATACGGTCAAAGCCGTCGACAGCCCTCCGATGATCACATATTTGACCGCAGCCTCTGCCGCCCTCGGGTCCTTCCTCTTCATCGCGACCAGCGCATAGGATGATATGCTTACCAGCTCGACTCCCAGGAAGATCGTTATCAGATCGTTTGCGGTTGCAACGAACATCATACCGACCGTTGCCGCGAGCAATAACGAATTGAACGCACCGTAGTGTGCCCTCGTCGTCTCAGAGCTCGACAGCGATACCATAGCGGTTAAGAGCGCCACTATTTGGAACAGCAATATCATAACGCCGGCAAAGGCATCATAAACGAACACGCCGACATAATCGCCCTGGTATCCGTCGATCATCATCAGGATGTTGAAGAACATGGAGAGCGCTATTGCCGCGACCGCCACAAGTGTGACCGCGTCCCTTAACTTCGTAGCATAGTACACCGCAGGCATAAGCAGCGCAGCTATCATCAAGATTATCATCGGTGCCAACGGGGCGAACTCGCCGTACAATGATGTTACTATGGAACTGTCCACTCAGACCACCCCCAGCGACAAAGCGAGGGAAGAAGCATATTCTTTGATGAACCCGAGAGCAAGATCCGGCCACAGGCCGAACAGCGCTATAAGTGCGCAGGTTGCGCCCAGCGCTATCACTTCAGGCCTGCTCAGATCATGTATGTGCGACAGATCTATCTTTTCTGTGAGTCTTCCGAACATGCTCCTCTGCATCGCCCACAGGTAGTAACCTGCGGTCAGCAGCAGAGAGATCAGACAGAATGCGATCAGCCATATCATGTCAATAGATATGGTGTACTCATAGAATGAGAATATTATTCCGAACTCTGCCCAGAATCCCACAAGGCCGGGAAGCCCCAGGGATGCCAGGAATCCGAACATCATGAATGCCGCGAGCACAGGCACCTTGCCTGCAAGACCTCCCAGCAGCGGTATCTCTCTTGTTCCGATGTTGTGACCGGTCGCTCCCGCAACCATGAACAGCACTGCGGATATCAATCCGTGCGCGAACATCTGGAAGACCGCGAACTGTATCCCGATATCGGAAAGACAGGCCATGGAGATCATCACCATACCCATGTGGCTGATGGATGAGAACGCGACCATTTTCTTGAGGTCCTTCTGAGCGATACAGGCGTATGCGCCGTATATCATTGCCAGGATTCCGATGAATACCATTGTCGTCTGCCACGCCTGCGCACCTTCCGGAAGCAGTTCCAGACAGACCCTTATGATACCATATGAACCCATTTTCAGCATTACGCCTGCCAGCAGGACCGAGCCTGCGGTGGGCGCTTCTGTATGTGCATCCGGAAGCCATGTGTGGAACGGCACGATAGGCATCTTGACCGCGAATCCAAAGAACAGCAGCCCGAATACCAGAGTCTGGAATGTGCTGCTGAACGCCGCACTTCCTGCAAGGACCGCCTCAAAGGAGAAGTCCGCAATGCCTCCGCCTGCCGCTCCGAACACGATCGCGAATATGCCGATCAGCATGACCAGGCTTGCTACGTGTGTGTAGATGAAGAACTTGATCGCCGCATAGTGCCTCCTCGGACCTCCGAACCATGATATCATGAAATACATGGGTATCAGGGTCACTTCCCACATCACATAGAACAGGAAGTAATCCGCCGCCATGTACACGCCCATCAGCCCCACTTCCATTGCCAGTATCAGGGCAAAGAAATAGTGCGGCCTGTCATGTTCGCGGGCCGAGAATACAGTGGACAGGAAGACCAGTATGCCCGTCAGGAATACCATCAGGATGCTGAGTCCGTCCACCGTCAGGATATATGACATCCTGATGCCGGCAGTCTCTATCCAGGGATAGCTTTCATTGTACACCGCCAGATCGGGAACGAACAGCAGCATTATGGAAAGCACCATGGTTATACCGGAGAACGCTCCGGCGACGTATTTGGCGTACTTTTGCCTCTCTCCGCCCATCGCGAGCGTTGCGACCGCTCCTACAAGCGGTAAGACCAACAGCAAGGTCAGGAGGTACGGTATCTCAAAGGGAAGGTCAAAGAACATCTTATGCACCTCCCATGAAATAGAATAGCAAAAGCATCACTGCGAAAAGCACGACTATTCCGATAACAACAACCGATGCGTAGTCGCGTACGTTGCCTGTCTGCACTTTGCTCATTGAATCTCCGCTTCCTGCGACCGCCGACGACAATGCGTTGACGGTACCGTCTATCACCTGTGTATCCACAAACTCTACCCCCTTGGCAACGCCGTATCCCATCTTCCACCCTATTTGATCATAGAGGCGCGGGAACCACCATCTGTTCGACAGTGCTTTGTAAAGCAGCGAGTTGCCGTCTTTGTTGAATTTACCAGGATTGATCGACATCTTGCTGTACATCACATACGCTACGCCTATCGCTATCAGTACCAGCGCGACGGTCAGATATGTGTATGCGCTCAGGAAGATGTCCTCAAGCCATCCCATGAACCCATGCCCGTGCCCGGAACCTACCTGGAATTGTCCGGCGTGGATGCCTATCGTTACATAGTCATCAAATCCGAACAATATTATGCAGCCGAGCGCGGCAGCGAACACTGACAGTATGATCAGCGGTATCGTCATGCTCTTCGGGGACTCCCCGTGGCAGTGCTCGGCCCCATGGCCGGGCTTGCCCTTGAAGGTCATGAACCACATGCGGAACATGTAGAAGGCTGTCATGAACGCCGTTATTATGGCGAGTATCCACAGGACCAGGAAGAGATATCCTTCCGCTCCGTAGTCACCCGCATGCATCGCAACCTCCAACACGATCTCCTTCGACCAGAATCCGCTGAACAGCGGGAATCCTGCTATCGAAAGAGAACCTATGAGCATTGTGATGGATGTTATCTTCATCTTGCTATGCAGTCCTCCCATCTCTCTCATATCCTCGGTGCCGGTTGCATGGATCACGGAACCGGAGCCCAGGAAGAGCAGTGCTTTGAAGAACGCATGGTTTGCCATGTGCAGGCATCCTGCGGTGTAGCCTACCGCTCCCGCAGCTATGAGGGCACTATCCCCGGACTGCAGTCCGAGGGCCATCATGTATCCTCCTGCTCCCAGCGCCAGGAACATGTATCCCAGCTGAGAGAGGGTGGAGTATGCCAGCACTTTCTTTATATTCATATTGTTAAGAGCCATGGTAGCGGCGAAGAACGCCGTTATTCCTCCGATGACACCTACGAAAAGCATCACTTCCGGGTTCTGCGCGAACAGAGGGAAGCATCTTGCGACAAGATACACTCCTGCCTTGACCATTGTCGCCGCGTGTATCAATGCCGATACGGTCGTGGGACCGGCCATCGCATCCGGAAGCCAATCCAGAAGCGGGAACTGCGCGCTCTTTCCTATGACGCCGCCGAATATCAGGAGGCTTCCGAGCATCAGCATGTTCGGGTCGACCGATGCCATCGCAGCGGTGTCGAACACAGCCGTGTAGTCAAGGCTGCCGAACTCATACATCAGAACGAACATTCCTCCCATAAGGCACACATCTCCGAGCCTTGTGACAAGGAACGCCTTCTTCGCCGCGGATGCGGCATTGTCGGATGCGTCGTCGCCGTTGGGGTGGGTGAAGCTCCAGAATCCTATCAGCAGGTACGAGCACAGACCCATTGCCTCCCAGAAGACGAACATCTCAAGGAAGTTGCTTGATACGGCGAGCCCCAGCATTCCCGTGAGGAACAGGGACACTTCTGCGAAATATCTCCTTCTCTTCACGCCCTCATTATGCATGTATCCTATCGAGTAGATGAAGATCAGCGTTGAGATGAAGGATGCAAAGAGCATCATCAGGCACGCGAGGCTGTCGACATAATATCCGATATTGATATCGAAGCTGCCTATCGAGAACCATGTTATCTGTTCGGTCACATATCCGGGGCTGGAATATGCCGCGGATGTGAAGAACTCATATGATATCAGGGCCGAGATGAGGAACGCGAACATCGCTCCGAAGATCGCCAGCGGACCTCCGCCGTGCGGCATCTTCTTCCCGAAGAACCCTATGATCACGAAACAGAGCATCGGAACAAGCGGGACCAACCAAGTATATTCTACGAACATCTTACCACCTCATGGATGTGAGGCTGTCGGCCTCGGTCGTGTTCTTCAGCTTGTAAGCATTGAGCAATATCGCGATTCCTACCGCGACCTCTGCCGCGGCTACCGATATGGTCATTATCACAAACACTTGCCCTAGCACATCTGTCGTGAACGCAGAGAACACAATGAAATTTATGTTGGCTGCGTTGAGCATCAGCTCGATGCACATCAGAACAACGATCGTGTTGCTCTTTACCATTACACCATACGCACCGATCGCGAAGAGCACGGCTGCGAATACGAGATAAACCTCAATCGGTATCATCGGACTCCACCTCCTCTCTTGCGATACAGACCCCGCCTATCATGGCGCCGAACATAAGCAGCGCCAGGATCAGCAGCAGCGGGCCGTATGTTTCAAACAATGCGTAGTTGAGTGAGTTCGTGTCCATGACGCCGCTCTCATCCTCCCCGCCGGTAAAGTCGATACTTCCGGGGGAATCGTTGGTGACGTAATCGTCCCAATCTGTTGCCATCATTGACAACGCGAGCACTGCCAGCAGCATGGCTGCTGCGCAGACGCCTATCGCGACCTTCTTATTCATTCGAACCACCTTCGTTACGCATTATGTATCTTCTTGTCAGCATGATGCTGAATGCGAACAGTATTGTTATCGCACCCACGTACACCAGCATTTGGATCACACCGATGAATTCTGCCTCCAGGAAGAAATATGTGACCGCCACGCAGACGAACACGAGAGCAAGATAGAATGCGCTGTGCACAGCCTCTTTTGCAGTCACCACATACAACGCGGCGGCTATGGCTATTGCGGCCAATACCACAAAGGCCACAAGATCCGAGTTTTCCCAGAGGTACCCCATCACATCGCAAAATCCGTTCCAGATATCGTTCAGGATTTCCATTATAGCACCTCATTGATACGCAGAGCGTCCTTCGGACAGTCCTCTACGCAATTCTCACAGCATATGCAGGCATCATTATTGAACTCAGGGTAGAGTATGGGCCTGCCTTTTTCATTCACTCCGTGCTCGACCATCTTAACGGCCTTCACAGGGCATACTTTCTCACATTTTTTGCAGCTGATGCACTTGGCTGCATCAAGGACCGGTCTGTCGATCTTGAACGGCGATATCCTCCTTTCGGAGTTCCCGTTCTTGATGTCTGACATCAGGGTCTGCTCGAGATGTATCTCCATCTTTTCGGTAGCGCCTTCGTAAGCCAGCCTCTTCGGGCCGTAGATCAGGTCCTCTCTCGTGTATTCGGCAAGTTCGAACTCTGGGGTGACCGTCATCGCATCCAACGGGCAGTATTCCGCACAGTATCCGCACATAGCACATCTTCCCAGATTGATCTGCGGCCTCATGACCTTCTGCCCGGATGCATCCTCGGTCTCCACCAGCTTTATACACGCAGTGGGGCACATCTTTGCGCACATTCCGCATGCGACGCACCTGTCGAACCTTAGTCCGGGGCGTCCGCGGTAGTTCTCCGGCATCCACATTTTTTCGTAGGGATACAGGATCGTGACCGGCCTGTGCACAACGGTCTTACAGAAGAACCTGAACACCTTCCACAGCGGCTTCATGACCCAAAGGGATCCTGCCGGGCTTCTATCGGAGTCAATGTATTCTGTCTTGTATTTGCTCCAGGCCATCAGAACACACCTCCGAGTTTAAGCACCAGTACCACAGCAAGGTTCAGCACCGACAGCGGCATGAAGACCTTCCAACCTATGTTGACGATCTGATCCGTCCTCACACGTGCGAGCGCTCCTCTCAGCAGGATCATTATGAAGAATATCAGCCAGACCTTGAGCAGGAACACTATTTCCGGGATCCAGCCGTTCATGTCCGCCGATGCGAACGGGATCAGCCATCCTCCCAGATACATTATGACCACCATTGCGCATGAGACATATCCTCTCATGTAGTCCGCCAGCATGATGAGTCCCCATTTCATTCCCGCATATTCCGTCTGCCATCCTTCCACAAGTTCCGCTTCTGCTTCCGCTATATCGAACGGTACACGTTCTGCCTCGGCGGTCGCACAGAATATGAAAGTGATGAAACCGATTATCTGGGGTACGATGAACCAGACCGTGTCGAACTGCGCATTGATTATATCATTGATATTGAAACTTCCCGCCAACAGACAGGTCGTGGCTATCATTATGAGCATCGGGACCTCGTAAGAGATCATGAGCTCGGCGGCCCTCATTCCTCCGATAAGGGAATACTTGTTGTTCTGGGCCCAGCCGGAAACAAGTATGAAGAAGGGCGCCAGCGCGAACAGCGCCATTATGATCAGCAGGCCGGTTCCGTAGTTGACGACGAACCACCTCGGCGAGAGGGGGATCATGCACGCTATCAGGACCGACGTTCCGATTATCAGCGCCGCTGTCCACATATATGTGGTCTTGTCGACCTTTCTCGGTATAACGTTCTCTTTCATGAACGTCTTGAGGCCGTCCGCGACGCACTGAAGGAATCCTTTCAGTCCGATCATGGTGCCTCTCCTGTCCATCAGCCTTCCGAGGACCTTACGCTCCATCCACAGGGATATGAGGGTCACAACGAAGGCGATGGCGAAGATGACGATCATGAAGATCACAAGCGCGAACACATTGGAGACCTCGTCCGATATGAGCCAGGTTGACAGCCCGTTACCGGGCAAGAGCAGGTTTACGAGCCACGCGATCAGCCCTCCGATGATCTCCCAAAGCTTATAGGAAATATCGAACGGAAGGTTGTACGAGGCAAAAGGATAGAACGCATTGTCCATCACATCCTTGAATATTATCCAATCCAGAATGCTGCTGTATCCCATAACATCACCTGTCGGTCTCTCCCAGACACATGTCTATCATCGCCATTACCACAGGCACGTCTGCGATCCTGCATCCCTGCACCAATGGTTTGGCGGCAGATACGTTCACAAAGATCGGACTGCGCACCTTGAGCCTGTAAGGCTTATCGGACCCGTCGGAGATCAGACACATCATGGACTCTCCGCGGGGGTCCTCCATCCTCATGAACGCTCTTCCGGCCGGTACCTTTGAGGGCACTTTGAGCCTGTAGGGCGCGTTCTTTCCGATGGCTTGGATCTTTTCCAGCGCCTGCATTATTATCTTGCAGGATTGGAACATCTCTTCGATCCTGATCTTATACCTCGAATACGAGTCTCCGTCCTTGAGTACGGGCACCTCAAATTCCACTTTATCGTAATTGTCGTAAGGATCGTCACGGCGTACATCGAAGTCAACGCCGGTGCCTCTCATGGCCGGCCCCGTGATGCCCAGGTTGGCACATCTCTCCCTTGTGAGGACGCCGGTGCCTTTCATCCTTGAAACGAACGTTGACGAATCATCGATAAGAGAGATCACATCCCATATCGCTTTCTCAAAACGGTTGATGCATCTCTTTGTGTACATCACAAAGTCATCGTTGATGTCGTTCCTCACTCCGCCTATGCGGGGGAAGTTCGTTGTCATCCTTGCGCCGCAGAGCCTCACGTTGAGATCCATGAAGAATTCCCTCTCTCTCATCGACCACAGGAACACCGTGAGGTTTCCCAGGTCGGTACCTACGGCCGCAAGCCACATTAGGTGCGACTGGATACGGCAGATCTCATCCCCTATCATCCTGATGTATTTTGCTTTCTCGGGGATGTCTATGCCCAATGCTTTCTCCACGGTCATACAGTACAGATGTGTGTATGTCATGGATGCGGCGTAGCAGAGACGGTCCGCCATCGGTATGATCTTCGGATAGATCCTGTTCTCGCATTCCTTCTCCCAGCCTCTGTGCAGGTAACCGATGATCGGTTCTGCGTCTGTCACTATCTCTCCGTCGAGCTGGGCTTTGAGTGTCCAAAGTCCGTGCGAGAAGGGGTGCTGCGGGCCCATGATGACCCACATTTTGTCCGTTTGCAGATGGGAGTCGGGATCATAGACAATATCGTTTTTGGCCATCATTCCTGCCCCCTTAGTTTATATGATTTTCTGAAAGGATAGAACTCATAAGTATCCGGCGTAAGGAGCCTCTGGAGTTTCGGGTGTCCTTCAAAGACAATCCCGAACAGCTCATATGTCTCCCTCTCATGCCAGTTCCCTCCGTCCCAT
>JAIRQG010000123.1 GCA_031256615.1 Candidatus Methanoplasma sp.
TGTCCCTTCCCTCCAAGGCTGCAATAGCACATGCAGCGTTCATTACTGCGATATCCCCTCTGTGGCCGGATATGTTAAGTTCATTGCATAGCTCCGATATGGCACCGCAGTAGCCGTCGGGAACCCTGGTATATCTGGATCTGTTTCTGGCCTTTGAAACCGCCTCAAATATCTCTTTCTCTTTTTCGGCATGTTTTTCCATGAACATCTGAGGTTCCGTCTCATATTCCAGACATGAGCGGACGATGCATTCTCTCAGATGTTCATCTTCGATCTTGTCTGTGAAAACACAGATATCGAAACGGTCCAGCATATGGTCTGATATCTCTCCGCCTTCCGGGTCCATGGTCGCTATCAGCAAAAAATTGCAATCATGGGTTTGGGAAATGCCCTCCCTCTCCACTGTGTTAAAGCGCTGGATCGCCGCATTCATGATCTGATAGGCCGTATGCTCGCTGAGAAGATTGATATTCTCAAGCAAAAGCATGTTCCCATCCGATCTGACCAGGACGCTGTCAGAAAGCTTTCTGGTCCCGTCCTGCAAAGTTTTTTCAATGTCGATCCCGCCGAATATCTGCTCTTCTGAGGAATTCAGCGGCAGCGTGATGAGTTTTTTATCCGGATCTATGGACTCCACTGATCTTGATAGCAGCGTCTTTCCGGTCCCTTTATGTCCGCATATCAGTATCGAACAGATGTCTTCCGATGAAAGCGCGACCTTCAGAGCTTTCTTCACATCCTCGTTACCGACTATGGCGGAGAAGGGAAAGCACGGTCTTACTGGTTTTTGAAGGTCGATCTGAGCCATGCGTCCAATTCCTCGAAGTTAAGGGATGAATCCTGGAATGGGTTCCTTCTCATACGGTGCGGAAGCACTAATTTAGTAACATGAAGCACATCCTGCGAGGTCACATTGTTCCTGTCATTCATAGCGGCATATGCTGCCGCTGCTTTGATCAGAGTAATATCGGCACGGTGGCCGTCCACCTGCAGGTGGAGAGGTATCCGGACCGCCGCCCTGATGACATCGGCATCGGGAACGATGCCCCCTACTATTGAGCGGGCTTTTACTATCTTGTCTCTGAGCTCCTGCTGCTGCTTTGAATAATCGTCTCTGAATCCCTCCGGATCCTTTTCAAATTCCATGCGTCTTTGGACGACAGCCATTCTCAGGTTCTCGTCGCGTTCCGCTTCCACATCGACCATGAGTCCGAACCTGTCCAATAACTGAGGTCTGAGATCCCCCTCTTCGGGGTTCATTGTACCAATAAGTATGAATTTTGATGGATGGGAATACGATACCCCCTCCCTTTCTATGAAGTTGACGCCCATCGCGGCAGCGTCCAGCAGAAGATCCACCAAGTGATCGTCCAGCAGGTTGACCTCATCCACATAGAGGATGTTTCCGTTCGCCTTTGCGAGCACACCTGCTTCGAATTTTTTCTTACCTGTGCTGATCGCATGTTCGATATCCAAAGTGCCTGCGACGCGGTCCTCGGTGGAACTGAGAGGCAATTCCACTACTTTCATTGGTACCACGGCTTCCTTCAGTTCAGAGCTTTCCATATTCTCTTTGCAGGCCGGACACATGCTTCCGATGTTCCCCCACTCGCAACCGCAGAAGCACCCCTCTACCACATGTCTTTCCGGAAGAAGATCTGCAAGCGCACGCACAGCCGTGGACTTGGCGGTCCCCTTCTCGCCCCTTATCAGCACCCCGCCGATCGTTGGGTTGATCGTGTTTAGAATTAGGGCTTCTTTCATATTTTCCTGACCGACTATCGCTGTGAACGGGTACACCTGACTCCTCTTCATCCTCAAACCTCATATATTGGATATATCATCCAATTGGGTAAGATGATGTCAACCTATAAAATGTGTGTGCTGAGGACACGACGATACCTGGTTGATAGCTCTGATCTCCGATTTAATCAGTCTAGAGTAGGGATATTATGAGGGTCTACAAGAATACCAGAACGTCGGATAGAGAATTAGTGATCACATACCTTACTGTCGGCGGCAGCAACATAGCACCGATATTCGGTCATATATGCATGGAGACCGATGCCCTTTCGGTCAAGTTCAATGCTTTCGATTCTGAAGAGACCATAAAAGACCCGAAGGAATTCAGGGATCTGCTGAAGTCTGTCCGATACTCGGATATTGTGATGATCAATATCCACGGCGACGTATCTGGGTATAAAAAGTTCGATGCTTTGAAGGCCGTCCTGCTAGATGAAAAAATAAACACATTCCTGATATGCGGCATTGAGGAATCCATCATCAACAACAGATGCCTGTTCAAAGGTACCGATGCGGAGTTCCTGATGCTCAGAAGGTACATCCAACTGGGAGGTGAAGCAAACCGCAGGGGCCTGATGGCGTGGATATTCAAGAACCTAGGCAACGCTGATATAGATGTGCCCGAACCCGTCAGGGACCGTGCTCACGGAATATATCATCCTGATTTCCCGCGCGATGTTACTCCTGAGGAATACTACCCTTCGTTAGATATCAATAAGCCGACAGTGGGCTTGCTTATCTCTCAGCCTGCGTGGCTGAACAAGAGGCTGGAACATTACGATCTTCTTATAAAAGAAATAGAGAGACAAGGCGCAAACACAATTCCTGTATTCCATCTGCCGACGCCGAGTGTGATCACAGGCTCCATCGGCGCAATAAAGATCGCGGAACAATATTTCAAAAGGGACGGAAAGACGATAATAGGTTCTCTGCTGATCTCCGGTGCGTTCTCCCATCTTACTCTGGCAAACCCAACGGACGGTTCAAGAGATCAAGAGAAGATCAATTATTTCTAGGATCTGAATGTGCCTTCCCTTCAGGCCATACCTCTTTTCAGGCCGCAGAAGGAGTGGATGGAGGACGGAATAGGGATGGAAGGGGGAGAACTTGCGATATGCATAGCTCTTCCCGAGCTTGACGGGCAACTGACGACCGTACCTTTCACTTTCAACGAGAAAGACAAAGAAGGATCGGAATACCACAGCTGGCGGCAGGACAGGATAGAACGCATCGCAGGCATGGCGGTAAAGTGGGCAACTGTAGGGATGGTGCCGATCCAAGACAGAAAGGTGTCCATTCTTGTTAACGGCAGCGGTGCCGGGCTGGGAAGCGCCGGAGGGCTGGATTCCTTTGCAAGCATAAGGAACATGCTGGAGGCAATGGCGGATGCAGGATATACCTTGGACCATGTTCCGGAAAGCGGTCAAGAGATCATTGATGAGATGACCGCTTCTCTGACAAACGATCTTGAATGGAAATCAGAGCAAGATATCGAAGATCAGGCAGAGGACTTCCTAAACAAGGACAGATACATGGAATGGCTGAGCGCTCTTCACGAAGTTCCGAGAGAAAGGATGTGCAAAAATTGGGGTGAGCCTGTAGGAACGGTGATGACCCACAAAAATAAATTCATCATACCGGGGGTCAGGAACGGAAATGTCTATCTGGGCATGGAACCCATCCGCGGGAAACATGAGAAAGCGGAGGAACTGATACATGATCCGCACATTGTCATGCCGCATCAGTATCTTGCATACTACAGATGGATAGCACAGGAATTCAAAACAGACCTTCACGTACATGTTGGGACCCATGGCTCATGCGAGTGGCTTCCCGGCAAAGGCAACGGTCTGTCTGAGGAGTGTTTTCCGGATATAATGATGGCAGATATGCCGCATCTTTACATCTATGTGATCGACGACCCCTCAGAGGGCATCGTGGCAAAGAGGCGCAAGAAAGCCATATTGGTCGACCATATGATGCCGTCCATGACGCGCGCCGGCACCTATGATAAGCTGATGGAATTAGAGGCGCACATTCATGATTATCTTTTCTGCAGGAGCACATTCCAAAAAGATAAGCTTCCCGGAATTGCAGAATCTGTATACGAATTGATCAAAGAGATGTCCATGTGGAAGGAGTTGAAGATAGGGGAGGATGCGCCCGTCGAAGAGGTCATGGAAAGGATCGAGACGATATATGATTACATATCGGACCTCAAAGACGGCCTCATCACCGACGGTCTGCACATTCTTGGAAATGTGCCGGAAGGCCGCCACATGGAGGAAATGGTCTACTGCCTGACAAGACTCAGGAACGGCAGCATGCCTTCTCTGAGAATATCAGTGGCAGAAAGCATGGGATTCGATCTGGATTTCTTAATGGATAATTGTTCTTCCGTGAACGGCACGACGGGGGAAGTCAACGGCGGCATCGTCAACAGGATCGATGACAAAACCCAGGAGCTTCTGTTCTCAATGCAGGAATGCGGCTACAAACTTGAAGAATGCTTGGAAATTGCCGAAAAGTCCTTCCCCGAAGATAATGAGGGTCTGCTGCGTGTGACAGAGTTCATCTGCAGCACAGTGCATCCGAGCATATTGGGGATGGTGGAAGAGGTCACCAATTATGTCAACGGATCGTGCGGAGGATATGTTCCGCCGGGTCCGTCAGGGTCTCCGACCAGAGGGAACGCGCATCTGCTCCCTACCGGCAAGAACTATTATTCTTTGGATCCGGAGACGATACCGGGTCAAACAAGCTGGAAGGCCGGAATGAAGATGGCGGATCAGATGATCGAACGCTACATGGAACAGGAAGGAATCTATCCAGAGAACATAGGCATCGTTGTATGGTCAATTGATACAATGAAGACCGGCGGAGACGATACGGCGTATATTCTGTACCTTATGGGTGTGCGTCCGATATGGGGATCTGTCGGAGGCAAGATCGTGGGACTGGAGGTGATGTCTCATGAGGAGCTTGGAAGACCCAGAATAGATGTGACAGTAAGGATTAGCAGCCTGTTCAGAGACACCTTCCCCAACCTTTTCCAGCTCATCGATGAAGCGGTCGAGATGGTTGCCGATCTAGATGAAGACGAAGAGAAGAACTTCATCAAAAAACATCTTAAGAAAGATATTGCGAACATGATAAAGGAAGGGATGGACCCAGATGACGCGAAGAAAAATGCCATGATCCGGGTGTTCGGAGAACCTCCTGGCACGCACGGCGCCGGCGTAGATGTCCTGGTGCAATCAAAGAAATGGGACAGCATAGACGACCTCGCGCAGATGTACATCACATGCGGCTGCAGCGCATACGGCAGGAAGTGGAGAGGAGAGACCAAGCCGGAACTGTTCAGATACAGGCTGAACCAGCTGGATGTGGCGGTCAAGAACCAGGTGGACCGCGAGATCGACTTTATTGATACCGATGATGTCTATTCATATTTCGGAGGGATAAATGCTGTCGTAAGGAGCGACGGCAACAAAAAGCCTATGAACATAGTAGGCGACAGTTCGGATCCGGACCGCCTTAAGATACGGGACCTGGAAGGAGAGATGGCTTACATAATAAGATCAAGGATCCTCAATCCCAAGTGGATAGAAGGGCTCAAGGATCACGGTTTTGTCGGCGCCAACCTGGTAGCTGTCAACGTGAACAACGCGCTCGGATGGGATGCTACCTCAGACGTTATAGAAGATTGGATGTACGAGTCCATGACGGAACATTTCCTTTTTGATGAGGAGAACCGCAAGTGGATAGAAGAAAACAACCCGCTGGCGCTCAGAGGCATATTGGAAGATATGCTGGAAGCGATATCGCGCGGAATGTGGGAAGCTACGGAAGAGATGAAAGAAAAGCTCAACAACCTCTATTTGGAAACAGAGGGAATTCTGGAAGAAGTGAACTCGAAACACTAAACTGTGGAATCACTTGATCCACAAATGCAAATTGTAAGACATATCCTTACAAAACGCTTTATAATAATATATTTTGTCAGACCTGCCCTTACAAAATAGAAACACTTTTAATATAATATTGCTTTTTGGATATTGTTGAAGGCGGTATGATGGGACCAATAGAAAGAAGAGTCTATACAGAAAAGATAAAGGGCTTCTTAGACGTCGAACAGATAAAGGTCCTGACAGGCATCAGAAGAAGCGGTAAGTCTGAGTTATTGAAACTTGTTAAGAAAGAAATATCAAAGGTCACGGATGAAGAACACATCATTTTCATCAATTTCGAGGATTCTGAGTTTGATGATATAACTTCCTACAAAGAGCTCAACCAATATGTTGCAGACAGGATGAAAGACCAAAAAAAGTACTATATTTTTCTAGATGAGAACCAAGCAGTAGAAAAATGGGAAAAAGCAGTCAATTCACAAAGGATGAAAAATACAGACATCTACATCACTG
>JAIRQG010000129.1 GCA_031256615.1 Candidatus Methanoplasma sp.
GTACAATGATGATCCTTTTGAAACTGTTAAAAAATGAATAATACCCAGATCATCTTTTTACGATGATTGTGAGAATGTCCTCATCCTCAACCGTATGGTCGAGCCCGACCGTCTGACCCGGAAATTTGGCGCTCCTGCCCCACACCATCGCATATCGGAAATTGTTCCTGAAGTCCCTGTGGATGACCTCGCAGACATCACCGACGGTATTGCCTTTTTTGACTATGAGAGGTTCAACAAGGTCTGCCTCTTTCCCCTGCGGTTTGAGGTAGATGCGTATCATCTCTATCGTATCATACAGCATCTGCTTGAGGTCCTCTATGCCGAAGCCTGTCACCGCCGATACCGGGACCGTGGTGTATTCCGGATGCATGGTCTGCACATCTTCCAGTTCCCCGGGCTTTGCGAGATCGACTTTGTTTATCGCCATCACGCACTTGATGTACATGCGGTTCCCCGCAAGGACATCAAGCATCTGTTCCACATCGATGTCTTCCCTCACCACTATTGTAGCATTGATATGGCCGTATGCCGCCGCCATATCCTTTATCGTATCTACGTCGATCTTCGTCAGTTTGACTGTGGGTTTGACAAGGATCCCTCCCTGAGAGGAACCGGATATGACAACATCCGGCTTTGTCTGGTTAAGCCTTATTGCCGCGTTGTAAAGCTCTTTCATAAGAACGTCCATCTTGGGATTGAAGATGTCGACGACCAGCAAAATAACATCGGACGCCCTTGCCGCGGCTATCACTTCCCTTCCCCTGCCTTTGCCTCTGGATGCATCCTTTATCAATCCCGGCATATCCAGGATCTGTATCTTCGCATGATTGTATTCCAGAACCCCGGGGACGATGTCCAGTGTCGTGAAGTGATATGCCCCGACCTCCGATTTGGCTCCCGTCAGCTGGTTGAGAAGCGTTGATTTTCCTACTGATGGGAACCCCACAAGGGCGACCGTTGCGTCGCCCGCTTTCTTGACGTAGAATCCTTTGGTCGGCCCTTTGGCAGACTTCCTTTTCTCATCTTCGGCTGTGAGGCGCGCTATTTTCGCCTTCAGCTTTCCGATGTGGGCTTCCGTGGACTTATTGTACTTAGTGTTGGATATTTGTTCTTCCAACTCCTTTATTTGTTCCTCTATGGTTGCCACGATACCCTCCGATTGCTGATAGTCAACAGATATATTAGGTTTTTTTACTTAATGAGATGTTTCCAGCGTGCACCCGATAGTTATTAATTGCTTAATTGTGTGAGGCCTTTCCATGAACAATGCTGCAAGTGCAAGGACGTTCAACCTAAAATGGTTCGGCACCTTGACATTCAAACAGATGCTGGGGCTCATCTCTGCATTCGCACTCGCTCTGGCACTGACATTATTCGGGTTCGGGACCTCATGTTTTTGCTTCGGCATGCTGATAATCGCGGTCGTGCTCTACATGCTGCCTCGCATACTCGGAGCGGACAATATCAAATTAATGACGCTGGTCGGAATCTTGTTCGGAGTGTCGGCGGTATTGATAGGAGGGCTTGCCATGGCTCCTGGGTTCGTCGACTCCAATGACAATAACCCGCCTGAGAACGACTACTTCAAAAATGTTGAATACACATACTCCGGCACCGACATCACCATACGGGCAACTCTGAAAGAGAATTCTCTGGAAGGAGATATCAGCTCATATTCGATCCTGTTCAAGTACGGAGAGGTCAAAGGAATAGGGTTCAGAAATGTGAATGTCGTGTTCAATAAAGAAGCGACGATGACCATCAGCGGGAGTACATTGAACGGCAGCATACAATTGGACCCGGATAACCTCTACATTGGGTATCTAACGATCGAAAATGCTGACGGAGATACGGTTAAGAGCTCTGACACTCACGGGAGCTTCCTGACCGGAGCATACGTGGGAGAGATCACACAGTTGTCCCTCTACGGCTGCCTTGTGGCAACCGCCTACATCTTGATCATATTCTTCATGATAATGATCTTCTCAACCATCATGAGAGGAAGGATGGAGAAGACCAGAGAGAGGATGGAGAAGGAGGGCAGACTCTACCCGCAGGGATACGGAAGATGCGAAACATGCGGTTCCATGGTCCTTCCGGGCGAAGTCCGTTGCAGGAAGTGCGGAACATACATTGACCGCCCGGACGAAATGAAGCCCAAAAAGAAGGACTTCTTTGAGTGTTCCGACTGCGGCGCGGAAGTCCCCATGGATGCAAAGCAGTGCCCCAAATGCGGCGCGGAATTCGAAGAGGAAGAATTTGAGGTAACGCATGCGGACGGAACTGTGGAAGTAACGGCAGAATCGTTCGGATGTCCGGAGTGCGGCTACATGGTGCCAGGGACCGCTTCGTTCTGCCCCAAATGCGGTGCAAACTTCGATAATAAGAAAAAATAAACAGTTTACAACCCTTTTTCTTTATTCCATTAACAGTAAATTAAATAACATTTTAGAGGATACTCTCTTTGGATGCGCTCGGAAAATATTGAGGATTATACCAAAGGGAACACAAACGCTCATAAAATGGCGGCGAAACAGCAGGAGATATCGATCACAGAATTCTTTGAAAAGAATAAGCATATTCTTGGGTTCGATTCGAGATCGAAGTCCCTTCTGATGGGGATCAAAGAGGCAGTGGACAACTCGCTCGATGCCTGTGAGGAAGCAGGATTCCTGCCGGACCTGGCCATAAAGGTCGAACGTCTTCAGGAAGAAGAGGAATATAAGATAACCGTCGAAGATAACGGCCCGGGCATAATCCATAAAATGATACCGAACGTTTTCGGGCGTCTTCTCTACGGCTCAAGGTTCCATGCTCTCAGACAATCCAGAGGGCAGCAGGGTATCGGGATATCTGCGACCGTCATGTACGGCAACATCTCGACCGGTAAACCGGCCCATATCGAATCCAAGATAGAAGGCAAGGACGAAGTGGCCTGGAAGATGGATATCACCATAGACACCAAGATCAACCGTCCAGTGGTCACCAACGACGTCGCATTCACCTGGGAAGGGAAGGATCACGGTACAAAGATCGAATACACAACAAAGGGGCGGTACATCTCAGGCAAACAGTCGATATTCGAGTACCTGAAGAACACCGCGATCGTCAACCCCCACGCCAGGATAGAATTCCACGATCCAGAAGGGAAAAAATACCTTTTCGAGAGAGCGACCGAGCAAATGCCTCCGAAGTCAAAGGAGATCAAACCCCATCCCGGAGGGATGGAGATCGGAGACATGATGAAATATGCTCAGAACACGCAGCAGAAGACCGCCGCTGCATTCCTGAAGAACGATTTCTCAAGGATAACAGACAGGATAGCGGAGGAGATACTCTCCAAAGCCGCGATAAATCCTTCAGCAAAGCCATCAGATCTTACAAGAGATCAGTGCAAAGCGATGATCGGCGCCATCGCTCAGGTGAAGATAATGGCACCCCCCACGGACTGCCTCTCTCCCATAGGGGACGCGCTGATTAAGAAGGGCCTGATGCACATCCTTGACGGGATGAGGCCGGATTATTATGCCACACCGGTGACGCGTCCGCCTAAGGCGGTGAACGGAAATCCTTTCGTTGTGGAGGCGGGCATCGTTTACGGCGGCGACATACCCTCTGATGACCAGGTAACGATCCTCAGGTTCGCGAACCGCGTCCCGCTGCTGTATCAGCAGGGAGCGTGCGCCATAACCAAGGCAATATCGGAAGTCGATTGGAGAAGATATGGGCTTGAGCAAAGAGGCGGAAAGGGGATCCCCTACGGCCCGGCGATAATATTGGTGCATGTTGCATCCACAAAGGTGCCTTTCACATCGGAAGGGAAGGAAGCGGTAGCATCCTTCGCCGAACTGCAGAATGAGATCGAGCAGGCGCTAAGGCTGTGCGCCAGAAACCTGAAGAGCCACCTGAACAAAATGGAAAGGAAGTCTAAGACTAGCGCCAAGTTCGAGATCGTTCAGGACCTCATCCCGGCGATCGCGAAGAAGGCCTCCGAGATGCTTGACAGACCTCTGCCTGATCTGAGCCTGACTATCAGCAAGATCATGAATGTCGTCTGGGTGGAATCGCGCGCAAAGAAGGAAGGCCAAAGGACCCTCTCCGTCAAATACAATCTGCATAACTACACACTGCAGGAACGCACCATTGGGCTTCATGCGAAGCTTCCGAAAGAATGCGTCAACCTTACTCTTTTCACAAATCCACATTTCATCAGTATGAATGACGAGGGGAAAGTGACATGGGAGATCAAGAATCTCCAGCCTTCCTCATCTCTCCTGATATCTTTTGAGCTTAAAGGAGAGCTGGCAGATACTTTCGATGCCGACGATATATACGTGTCCGGCATCAATCCGGTCCTTGTGATGGGCGCAGAGGCGCTTCCGGGAGACTGGGGCATAAAAGGGCTGGAGATAATCGAAAGCGACGAGAGCATCCCTGCGGATGAGGATGAGGAGATCGAGGAGGCGGAAGACCTTGGCGATGAATGAAAGACACACTACGGCGATGAGCAATCTCACATCGATAGTCGAGAACATCTACGACCAGCTTAACGTGGGGAACGTGCCTGTCATGGGCCTTCCTCTCAGGTCGAAGAAGAATATCGAATTCGATACACAGCACAATGTTTGGAAATACGGAGAACTTCAGACCACCCGCACGTCAAAAACGGTACAGGGCGCACAAATGATGCTGAGGACCGTCTACACAGCGGAATTCATCAACGATATGATACGGGACAATAAATCCTCCACTTTAAGGGAGATGTACTACATATCCGAAGGGTGGGACCGTGCGAAGTTCAACAGCCAGGATGAGAGCAACCTTCTTGCGGAGGACCTGGAGATCATCTCAAAATGCATGAGAGAGGATTTCAAACTCAGACCGGAAGAAAGCGGCGCCCACATCTACGGGAACCTTGACATAAATACCCTTACAAAAAAAGGGATGAAGAAGTTCAACTGCATGGACGATGTCGCCGAGACAGGCTTTGCCGTCCCTTATAACGTGGAGAAAGAGAGTTTCGAGATAGCCGGCACCGATGCAAAGTTCGTGATGGCGATCGAGACCGGTGGTATGTTCGCAAGGCTCATCGAGAACGGATTCCCCGAGAGATACGGCGCGATCCTCGTACACCTGAGCGGACAGCCTGCAAGAAGCACCAGGCGTTTGATAAAAAGGCTGAATGAAGAAAGGGGGCTTCCAGTAACGGTATTCACCGACGGCGACCCATGGTCCTTCAGGATATTCGCGTCAGTTGCCTACGGTGCGATCAAGACAGCTCACATCTCAGAATACCTCGCCACGCCGACCGCACAATTCATCGGGATAACTGCGTCGGACATCTTGAATTACGATCTGCCCACCGATAAACTGTCCGATAAGGATACCGGCGCCCTGAGCGCCGAACTTTCGGACCCGAGGTTCGCAGACCCATTCTGGGTCGGCGAGATACAAGCTATGCTCGAAATGAAGAAAAAATCTGAACAGCAGGCATTGGCCAAGTACGGTCTCGATTTCGTCACGGACACATATCTTCCCGAGAAGCTCGGCGAAATGGGCATCTTATGAAGTTTGCCTGTATGCCTGAATGAACCGGTTTATCACGAACTGCTTGTCCATACTGGCAAGGAACGGGCCCAGCCTCGGGCCTGCCTCCTTTCCGATCAGCACTTGGTATATGGCTTTGAATCCCGCCTTCAGCCCGATGGTGGAATCCTTTCCCGTCTCAGATATTATCTGACCTACCGTGTC
>JAIRQG010000089.1 GCA_031256615.1 Candidatus Methanoplasma sp.
GGAGGATCTTATGGGGACATCAATACAGTGATCCAGCTGTTGGCAAAAAACCGCGATGCGTTGGTCCTGCTTGACAGCAGTTACACAAAAAAATACGGTGTTGAGAAATTCCGCGCAGATGAACTCGGCGGGGACCGCAACATAAATATTCTCGGAATGGAGCAGACATGGAACAATTACTGTCCGGAATCAATGGACGGTCTCTGGGCCATAGCCCAGGCGCTGTATCCGGAGCTGTTCGGAGACTCGGAACGCCCGACAGTGGATAGTGATGACGGCTCAGACAATACCCTCCTATTCATCGCACTGGGGGCTGCCGCTGTCATTGCGATAATCGCGTTGGCCGTATATTTCATGAGAAAACCATAAACATATTATTAAGGGGGGCTTGTCCCCCTCCATATAATCGGGATGAACGCAGATGGACAGAAAACTCAAGATAATGCTGATCATCATTTCTCTGTCTTTAATGCTAATTCTCTCTGCATTGATGGATCTTTCATGGGCGCCGCGGCCGCTGTCGCTGGGAGAGGTCTGGGACGTGCTTATAGGGAACGGGACCTGGGCAAATGACCTCATTGTCAGCAAAAATGCCACCAGGGTCTTCTTCGGAGTGTTCGTCGGTGCTGCGCTGGGAGTAACGGGCGGAGTTGTCCAGGCTGTCTTCAGGAATCCTCTGGCCTCGCCTTATCTTCTCGGGCTGTCGTCGGGCGCATCGTTCGGCGCAGCGGTGGCGATAGTGATATCCATACCAATGATTCCTATCGCGTTTGCGCAGCCCTTTCTGGCCTTCGTATTCTGTCTCGGGACCATGGCCCTTGTGTATACTTTATCCCGTACAGTGGGAGGAGTCAGGACAGAAACGCTGATACTTGCGGGTGTTGCCGTGTCGTCTCTGTTCTCGGCTCTCGTTTCATTTTTGACGTACATAGCCCCGAGCGAACAGATGCAGAGCATTGTGTTCTGGTCGATGGGCAGCCTCGGCATTGTCGAATGGGAGAACATTACATTCGCTGTACCAGTGATCGTTGTGGGCATCATTCTGATGATAATGCATTCCAAGAGTCTCAACGCAATGATGCTCGGCGATGCGCATGCCATGGACCTCGGCATAGATGTTAAAAAGGTCAGGCTGTTCCTTATCATCATCTCCTCCCTTGTCGTGGCCGCTGCGGTGGCTTTCGTCGGAGCGGTCGGATTCATAGGACTTGTTGTGCCACATATATTCAGGCTGCTGCTGGGTCCAGACAACCGGCTGATACTTCCGCTGTCCGCCTTCGGCGGCGCCGCATTCATTCTCATGTGCGACTACATAGCCCATATCGCCTCTGGCACTTACAGCGTGCTCCCCATAGGCATTGTGACGGCGATGATCGGCGCGCCGTTCTTCATCTACCTTCTGTCAAGGAAAAGAAGTGATGTGGGATGGTAAGCGACAGCGTTGTGGACATTGACTCACTCGTATACACATACGGGAACATGACCGTCTTGGATGCAATTTCAATGAGTGTAAAAAAGGGAGAGATCTTAGGCATACTTGGACCGAACGGATGCGGCAAGACCACGTTGCTGAAGAATCTGAACAGAAACCTCAGTCCGCACGGGGGGTGCATTATGATCGACAGTTCGGACATAGAGAGCATGTCCAAAAAAGAGATCGCAAAGAAAGTAAGCGTTGTCCCGCAGACCAATGAGATCAGATTTGCGTTTACTGTCAGAGACATAGTCGGAATGGGGAGGATACCCTTTCAGGATTCGCTTAGAGGGGCATCTTCAGAGGACCTCAAGATAATAGACAAAGCTATGGAACAGACCGGCGTCCTATCAATGGCGGATCGGCATATTAACACCATGAGCGGCGGCGAACGTCAGAGGGCGATAATCGCAAGGGCCATTGCACAGACGCCGGAGATCGTGCTTATGGATGAACCCACTCTGCATCTGGACATAAACATGCAGTTCGAGGTGCTTGACCTCATGCAGAAGCTCGCGAAGGACAATGACCTGACGGTCGTGATGGTCTCACATGACCTTCCGATGATAACAAGATACTGCGACAGAATAATACTGCTCCATGATCACAAGATCTTCGCAATGGGTGCTGCCGATGAGGTCCTTACCAAAGAGAATATGAGAACGGTCTTCAACGTCGATGCGGAATTAGAAAGAGACCCGCGTACGGGAAAGAATACCGTGCGTCTTTTCGGGTCATGTAAGGAATGAGTTATCTGGTATCTTGTTCCTTTAATAAAAGAACCATTAAATATTATCTCTT
Source organism: Candidatus Methanoplasma sp. (assembly GCA_031256615.1). Lineage (GTDB taxonomy): Archaea > Thermoplasmatota > Thermoplasmata > Methanomassiliicoccales > Methanomethylophilaceae > Methanoplasma. The sequence goes on from JAIRQG010000089.1 coordinate 2,276, forward strand.
ATTATCAGGGCATACTGCCCTGGTAGTGTAGTGGCCTATCATGAAGCCCTGTCGAGGCTTCGACTCGGATTCGAATTCCGGCCAGGGCGCTTATCTCTCTAAAAAAAGTTTTTGGACGCGTTTGTCGATAAGTTATACCGAAAATTCTTTTTACTACATGCGATACCTAGGCTCTATGCGTTGGATGCTGAGAAGCAAAATCCACAGGGCAACCGTCACCGAAACCAGACTTGACTATGAAGGCAGCATTACTGTAGATGAGGACCTTTTGGAAAGGGTCGGGATATGGATCGGGGAGAAGGTCACCATCGCGAACGTGAACAACGGCGCGCGTTTTGAGACATATACAGTCGCAGGCGACAGAGGCACCGGCATAGTTGCCGTTAACGGCGCCGCGGCCAGGCTTTGCGACAAAGGCGACAAGATAATAATCATGGGATATGAACTGACCTCGGAACCTATCAGGTCCAAAGCGGTCCTGGTGGACGGCGACAACAAGATCGTCAAGGAAGTCCTGCACTGATATGTATCGGATATTTTCGGACGGAGGATCCCGAGGCAACCCCGGCCCTTCCGCATACGCAATAGTCGTAACCGAGAACGGCAAGATCATCCATCAGCATTCTGAGTTCTTGGGGATCAATACCAATAATTACGCCGAATACCGCGGGCTGATCGCGGGATTGACAAAAGCGATCGAAATGAAAGCGGAGAATGTTGAATTCATAATGGATTCAATGCTCGTCATAAAACAAATGAACGGAGAATATAAAGTAAAGGCGGAGAACATCAGGAACCTCTATCTTGACGCGATGGCCCTTTCATCGATGATACCGAACATCAAATTCAGGAATGTGCGGCGCTCGGAGATGCTTATTCCCGTCGCAGATGCTTTGGTGAATAAAGAATTGGATATGCATCAGTGACTGCGTATCTCCGCCGGCAGGTCCGTTATCTTCACTGGCTTCTGTTCTCCGGAGGACATATCCCTGAGCGTGACGGAATCTTTCGCAAGATCCTCGTTTCCCACTATCACAACGAATTTCGAACCGATCGACGAGGCATACTTCATCGCTTTGGCCATTTTCCTCTCAGCGAGGTCGATGTCTGCCGAGACGCCGTTCCTTCTGAGCATCCCTGCTATCTCGAATGCTTTAAGCGTTGTGTCTCCCGTTGCGGCGATCACATACGCATCCATTTTGCTTACAGGGTATGTTGCCCCTTCTTTCTCAAGTGCCAGAAGCACCCTGTCAAACCCGACGGCGAATCCCGTTGAGAATACCTTTTCGCCGCCGAAGAGCTCGGAAAGCGTATACGACCCGCCGCCGCATATTTGCTTCTCGGCGCCCAACACAGGCGCCTCTATCTCGAACACCATCCCTGTGTAGTAATCCAGGCCGCGCACCACACCAAGATCTATCTCTGGAGTGCCGGCACCCATCGCCGAAAGATACGACAGTATCTGCTTCAGGTATTCCGATTCTTCTCCGGGGACCCTGTCCAGCACATCTGCGCCGCCGACGGTGCCCGTCAGTTCGAATATGGAATCCGCATCATCTCTCGATACTCCCGCGGCCTCCATCAGGGGCCATGCCTCTTCATAGAGCTTCTTGTCAAGTTTCTGCAGGACCTCCGGCATCCTGTCTGCCGTTATCCCGACTGCAGACAGCTCTTTCCTCAGTATCCCGATGTGCCCGATACGCGCCCTGTATTCCTTCAGGCCGAGAGCTCTGATCATCTCAAGCGCCGTAGCGATCACTTCTGCATCCGTCTGCGGGGTTGCAGCGCCGATGATCTCCGCTCCGAATTGGAAGAACTCTCTGTACCTTCCGCTTTGGGGCCTTTCATATCTGAAACACTGCCCGAAATAGAATATCTTGATCGGTTTGGGGTCATTGCTCATGTTGTTCACAAATGACCTTATCGCCGGCGCGGTCATCTCCGGCCTGAGTGCCAGATCTCTGTCGCCTTTGTCTTTGAAAGCGTACAGCTCATTAAGGATGTTCGGCCCGGACCTAAGTATGAAAAGCTCCGCTTCTTCGAAGATCGGGGTCTGTATCTCCCTGAACCCGGATCTCTGAGCGGTCTGCCTCAGGATACTCTCATAGAATCTTCTCCTTTCCATATCATTCGGCAGAAAATCCCTCGTACCTCTGGGGCTTTGTATCATGCCCCGAGCGATGAATTGAGAATATATTAGGCTGTTGTTGCACAGACTCTGGAAACACTCTCTCTTCAGAGGAAAAAGATACTCTGAACACAGGAGATTTTCTGAAAAATTGTACCACCCCTATGTTTATAAACAAAATATGCAATCCATTATTGGATGTATACACCAACTGGTAAGAAATGAAGCCAAATGTTAAAATTATTGCCATAAAGGGGTTGTATTCAGCAGGTCTTAAGCAACATGATTATACATCCATGAGGTGCAAACAATGAAAATAAATCAGAAGGCAGCAGTTTCTGCTGTGATCATTACCGTCATTATTGCCGTTATAGGCGTGGCCGCAATAAGTGCAGCCTATGTTGTACTTTCCAATGATAATGATGATAATAAAGACAGCGAGAGCGATAAGACCATAGACAACACCGATCCAAAAGACAATACTGACCCGACGGATGATACCGATCCAAAAGATGATACTAACCCAAAAGATGACACCGATCCCGCTAAAGATAAAGACAATAACAGCGGATCATCCGGGGATAGCAGTAGCACCAAAAAACCAATTGTGATCACAGACGGAAGCGGTGCCAAGATAACACTTACTAAGCCTTTGACTGCGGTGATCACCTGTAACACGAATATTCCAAAAGCAATGAAGATAATGGGATTGGAAAATGAACTGAAAGGCTTGAGTTTCTACAGTGCCTCTTCGGACCAGACGAATTATGATATGTTCCACCCGCTGTTCCCTAATGCAAAACATATGGACATCACCCCCAACATGACTGCAGAGGCAATAGTGGATTCTGGCGTCAAGTATGTTATCTGTCCGGTATCTTCCATGACCGTAACGGCCGCGAACCAGACAAGTTATGAACAGCTGGGCATCACGGTTATCAGGCTTGACTGCACAGGCGACACGGCAATGGAGGATTTCGAAAAGCTCACGACCCTGTTCGGAAAGACGAGTAACGTCATGAAAGCTTACAACGAATACAAAAGCACATACAACACAGTTGTTAAAAACGTTAAAAAAGCAGCACCGTCAGGGAATGATGAGCCGACTTTCCTGTATTTTATGAATTCCAGCACAGCATTCTACAACCAGACATCTGCAGGAAGTGAGATGATCGAATCGATATACGGCACAAACGCACTTAGGAGCATTTCCGGTTTGGACAAAAGCGGCGTGACGAACAGTGCAAATGAGACCGGGCTTGCAGAAGTGATAAAAGTTGCAGACGATAAAAAGAATATTGATTATATCTTCATAAGAGGGGCTACCACGACAACATCCGCATCCTCCGCTTTGACTATGTGGAACGGCTGCCTTCTGAACACCAACGTCATCTATAACAGCCTATCAGGCATAGGCGCGGACAGCACCGGACACATATATGTTTTCAACAGCAACATGATGTCCGGACCTCTGGCATATGTGGGATATGTTCTGATCGCGACGGCGTACGGTATCGACACCGGATATGATGCCGCGACTCTTATTCAGGAATATAATGAAAAATACGGCTTCAATGAGACCACATCCGGACTCATGTTCGAGATAACCATTGCTGAAGGCACTGCAGTGGCGAATCAGATGGCCTGAATCAAAACCATTGGGGGTAAATCCCCCGTTTTATTAAAATGAGCGATTGATATGGAAAGCGGCGGAACAGATGAAAGAACAAAACTGACCGATCTAATTAGGAAAAGGGCAGACGAGGACACATTCGAAGGAAAATATAACGCGTCTGTACGCAAAAAGATCTTGTTCATAATCTCCGTTCTGATACTTGCCGTCATCGTATCTTTATTAGGAGTCGGCCTTGGTGCCGTCGACATACCGTTAATAGATGTACTGAAGGTGTTCGGCCATGCTATTTTCCCAAGCATGGTCGGCGAACCGTCCAAGATCTATTACTCGGACTTCATTTTCGCAGGCAGGCTGCCGAGGGTTCTTTTGGTCATACTGACAGGATTCAGTTTGGGTGCGGCAGGGATGATAATGCAGGGTCTTCTTAGAAACCCGCTTGTCAGCCCGTTCACGCTGGGAGTATCTACCGCTGCATCCTTCGGTGCGGCAATGGCCATTCTGATGGGGCCTTTGATATTCGGGGAGATGCTGAACACAGTTTTCTATGTAGGCAGCATCAATTTCCCGGCAAAAAATCTCGTGGCAGTTCTGTTCGCTTTCGCTTTTGCGATGATGAGCATGGTTCTTATTCTGGTACTTACGAGGGATAAGAAAGTATCCCGATCCTTGGTCATACTTGCCGGCGTGGTAATAAGTTATCTTTTCCAAGCTGGCATAACGGCATCAAAGTACTTTTCAGACGACCAGCAGCTGCGTGAGATAACATTATGGATCATGGGCAGCATGAACGGCGCCACCTGGGGTGCCATACTCCT
>JAIRQG010000134.1 GCA_031256615.1 Candidatus Methanoplasma sp.
TTCGTGTCCGTAACGATAGTGGCACCTTTTCTGATCAGATCGATGCCTATATTCTCTGCATTTTCCGAGAACACAAGATTATCCGCGTAGTCAAAATCAGCGGAAGTATGTATGCACCTCTTCACTATGGAGAATTTCGGCTCGGGCCACGTCCTTCCTTTCAATTCAGACGTTATAATTTCCATGCTTCTCTTCTCTATCTCTTCGGGTTTCATTATTTCATGGACCATTTTTTCAGCTCCTCATAACCTGTATCCTCTGGGAGTGATCATCCTGCCGTTCGAAACATATGTCTGACTGTTTCCGACGACAACAGTGCAGAACATGTCGATCTGATCATAATCTATTCCGTTCAAGGTGGTGATCGTTACTTCCTCGTCCGCCCTGCCTATGTTCCTCGCGATGCCCACGGGCGTGTCTCCGGAGCGGTGGTCGAGCAGGATGCTGACCGCCTGTTCAAGATGGTCCGTTCTCTTTTTGCTTTTCGGATTATAGAATGCGATGACCATGTCGCTGATCCCAGCGCAGTCCACCCTCTTCATTATCAGGTCCAAGGGGGTCATCAGGTCTGAGAGGCTGATTAGTGCCAGATCGTGCATCAGCGGAGCTCCGAGCAGGGAAGCTGCGGACGAAGCGGCGGTTATTCCGGGAACCGTGTCGATCTCGATGTCAGCGTTCATCTCCTCCGCTATCTGAAATATTATTCCGGCCATTCCGTATATCCCTGAATCTCCGCTGCTTACCATCGCGACCGTTTTTCCGGAAACGGCGTCCTCTACAGCCATTCTGCATCTTTCGACCTCTCTCATCATGCCTGTGCTCTTGTAGGTCTTGCCTGGAAAGAACTCCCTTATGATGTCGATGTATGTCGTATAGCCTGTCACGATGTCTGCCTTCTCGATCGCATCCGCCGCCCTGAAGGTCATATCCTCTTTGCTTCCGGGACCAAATCCCACAACGGTCAATTTCCCTTTCATTCCTTCACTTTCCCTTTCCGGTACCCGGTCGTGAAATACTTGTCGTAGAGCTTTGACAGGCTGTATTCGTCGCCGAGGAATCCGCCCACGACCGTAAGGGCGGTCTTCTCTATTCCTCCGTCTTTTACTTTCTTCGCTATATCCGTAAGGTCCCCGATCAGGATCTTTTGATCGGGCCATGTTGCTTTATAAACGACGGCTACGGGCGTTTTTGGATCGTAGCCGCCCGCGATCAGGGTAGAGCACATCTCATCAATGAAACCGATGCTGAGGAAGATTACCATTGTGGAATTGTGTTTCGCTAGATCGATGAGTTTCTCTTTTGGAGGCATGGGGGTGCGCCCCTCCATCCTTGTGAGGATCACGGTCTGACTGACGTCGGGAAGAGTGTATTCTTTCTTTAGAACGGCGGCTGCGGCAAGGAAGGAGCTCACTCCCGGAACTACCTCGTATTCTATTCCGAGCCAGTCGAGCCTGTCCATCTGTTCTCTTATCGCCCCGTATATCGCGGGGTCGCCTGTGTGTACGCGCACCACTCTGAGTCCTTTGTCCGTTGACTCTTTAATGACGTTGATGACCTCATCCAGGTCCATGTATGCGCTGTCGTATATGGCCGCGGACGGTTTTGAGCCCTTCAAAACCTCAGGGTTTACGAGCGAGCCTGCGTAAATTATCACATCGGCTTCGTCGATGAGGTGTCTCCCCCTGATAGTTATCAAGTCTGGGTCTCCGGGTCCGGCACCGATGAAATACATCATTTCCCTTTCCCCTTTTTCTTTATTATTACTGTTGTAAAGTATCCGTATTTTTTTTCCGTGTCGAAATCCCCCACATATTGATCGGCCATGCCGATGTTGCTCAATACGACGGCTTTGTCTTTTGAGATATTGAATTCGTTCATCATGAATTCCAGCGATTTCATTGAGTTGAAAGCTTTCATAACTACAATGTTATCGAAGTCCCTTAACGCCTTGAACAGTTGATTGCTCTCTTTGGCGTACGGCACGATGACCAGACCTTCGTCGTCGATGACGAGGGGGATCCCCGCTTCCGCCGCGCCGCTGCAGAATGATGTCACTCCGGGTATCGTTTCCGTTTCGTACCCCAGCTTGGAGATGTCCAGACTGATATGCATATAGGTGCTGAATACCGTTGCGTCTCCCAGATTGATCATTGAGACGTCTCCTTCATCAAGAAGACGCGCTATCTTCTTTATCGCATCCTGATAGTTGCTTTCTCTTACCAAGGGGTCGGGGTTCATTTCAAATTGTATCTCTTCAATTCTTTTTCCTGAGAGATCGACCGCTCCTTTGACGATGTTCAGAGCGGTGCTTTCTTCCCCCGGTGCCCTTACCGGATATGCTATCGTGTTCGACGCTTCAATGCGTTTTCTTGCCTTTATCGTGATCAGTTCTGGATCCCCTGGTCCAACGCTCACACCATAGAGTTTGCCTGGCATACTATACTCCTTACCATGGATAGATTACTAAGTATTATAATTTGGCACATACATCCAAGACGACGCTATGGATAATGTCATTGGTTCTGCCGAATCGGCAAAGGATGGAACAGGCATGGACGGCATGTACGTGGTCGTCGATAAGAAGAAACTGAGGTGCGGATATACCACAGGAACGTGCGCAGCAGCAGCCTCGAAGATGGCTGCGACGATCCTGCTGGGTGGAGAGGAAAACAACAGAGTGGAGATCACCACTCCGAAAGGCACTCTGCTGTCCCTTTCTGTTGAATATATAAGAATATCCGGCAGCGAGGTTACATGTGCTGTCAGGAAGGACGGCGGCGACGATGTCGATGCTACTCACGGCATGCTCATCTACTCGACCGTATCCAAAAGGACGGACGGAATGATATCCGTCGACGGAGGAGAAGGCATCGGAAGGATAACCAGAAAGGGCCTGGACCAGCCTGTCGGCTGTGCGGCAATTAACAGTGTTCCCAGAAATATGATCAAACAAGCACTGGAAGACGCTTGCGAAGGTTTCCATTACAGAGGCGG
>JAIRQG010000021.1 GCA_031256615.1 Candidatus Methanoplasma sp.
TTATTCACCTTATTCACCTTATTCACTTTTTTATTCATTATCTTCATACACCCAGACATGAATAAATTGAAAAGTGAATAAGAGAGTGAATAAGGTGAATAAGGTGGGATATCTTACTGTTTTTCGAGCGAGCTGGCGGTAAAAAGGTTCGAGTCGTCGTTACATGCCGATGAAGAAGTAGCTTTCTCCAAAAAATTCGAGGCCAGCATATCGGAGAAAGAAGAAAACGGGGGCTGGATGACGCGCGAAGAAAGAGCTTCCCGGAAAAGGATCGAACCAAGGGGAATGCGTGCGTGTGTCAAACTCTGTTATACTCAATATCGAATTAAGCGGTTTGTATAATACGGAATATTCATGCACCCCATGGCCACAGGCGCGGGCACGCGCGCTTTTAGAACGCGCGAGGCGTGCATATATGCAAAAATTTATGCAACAGATTTTATTGGCATTCAACCCCCACTATCATCTGTTTTTATTCCAGTCAAATAGAGTAAGGCTTACGTCTGTTTTCATATGCAATAGGTCTGATATAGACATTTTTTTACCGATGTTGCTCATATGCTCATCTATACGCCGTTCATCCGTTAGGTGATGGATATAATATACAACGGATATGCGAACAAACTCTTGGAAGTTATCCAACGTAGTAGAACATGATGTTATGCTCTCCCATGAGGCAAATAAACCGCATGGAACACGGAGAAAGATTAAGACCATTGGAGGAGTTATAAGATCTATTGTTGGATTGCCCCATTTTCCGTATGCGCTTTTCATCCCATCCCAGACACTAAATAGAAAGTCCTCTGCAGTAATATTTTCGTTGAAATTTTTAAGATTCGTATCCAAGTATACTAGATATCTATGTCTGAGATTAGTAAGGTTGAACCTGACTGCGGTAATAATGAAATCAGGTCGATTGGAAAACATTCCATCCTTCTCAATGATTTCGTCCATCTTTTTAACAAGCATTTCTGGCAGACGTACAGCCGTTCTGATAGATTCGACTGCGTTTTTCATTTGCTAAGTAGCATCTTTAGTTAACTTGATAATCATACGGTTGCTAATAAGCAACTTTATAATGATAAGTTGCTATTTAGCATACATGACCAAGAGGATTATGGTTAGGTTTTCCGAAGAGGAATATCTGGAGATAGAGAAACGCGTTACCATAGGTTCAGGGCGTAATAAGTCTGATTTTGTGAGGAAAGTGGTAATAATCGAGCTGGACAAATCAAGAGAAAAGACAAACGGGTAAGGGGAGAAAATGGAATGTGCGTGTGATAAAGAAGAAAACCCGAAACCGAATGATGAGGAGTTTATGAATTTCCTCAAGTCGTGGTTCGAAGATCTACCCAGTTGTATAGCAAAGATCCTTGCGGATAACCTCATGGACAACATCCTGTTGTTTGTCGCGAAAGATCACCGCCAAGATGAAACTAGCATCACTTTTAGGAGCGTGCCGCCACTCGAAGATCTATACACGATGTGTGAAGAAAAATGGGAGATCCTGAAAAAGGCTGAAGAAGATTTATCGACTCTAAAGAGGCCCTGAAATGAAGCCGGAAACTAAAGTGATTTCTGCAAAGGTACCGCTGGAGCTCCTGGAGAAGATGGATGAGGTTCAGGCGGGCCTTGGGATTCCTACGCGCAATGAGCTCATCATCCGGGCCGCCATGCTGTACTATGCAAGCTACCGCTATGGGATGGAAGAGGGGAAGGTGATTAACAAAGGGGGTTAAGGGAGGTGAAAGGATGGGAAAGATCAGCAGTAATACGAGCGAACTTATGCCAGGCAATAAAACGAAGTTTACCGCCGTTTGCAGGTGTTCTATATGGAAAAACTATATGGAAGCTATCCGAACGTCCTCTAAAGAGTCCTTCATAGGGATATGCGCGGATTGTAGGGAGATTGACTTTCTGAACGAGATCAAGCTGGAAAACGGGACAGTTAAGAACGTGTGCCGGGGCTGCTTGAAAGAAGGCTACCGTCCGTGCACTGTATTCAGGCGGCCGAGTAAATGGGGTGGTTCCTGTGATGAGTGCGGATTGGTAAGAACGCACTGGTGTGTCAATACGTCTGGCGGAAGGCGGTTCTTGTGCCCAGAGTGTTTTAAGGTTTTTATGAATGGGGGCGATGTCGTTTGAACATCGGGGGAGCTCTCCGTATTGAGCCGTTCATGGATCAAGACGGATCAACGGGGTTTGCGGTGATAGATGTCCTGGGAGAAATTCACATCTTAACGCCGGATGAATGCGCCCAGATGAATGAACAGGATATGAAAATCCTCGATGCACAGGCCAATGCCGCGCTTCAGTGGCAAATGCCGAAGAAGCCGGACATGACCAGATTCCATTTTGTTAGAGATGGATTGATGGAGGAAGGAGTAGAACCCGGAAAGGAATGGGAGTTTTACGATGAGTACGTAAGAACGATCCTCACGCCGATATCGAAAAGGATTCAACGGTTCTTGAACACATTCTGTTACTTTGAGGATCCACGGATCTATGCGCTGCTTTCCTCTTTTGTCATTGCCTCATACTTCCGGGAACAGTTCGAGAAGATGCCGCTTTTACTCTTTGACGGAGTAAGCGGATCTGGAAAGTCCACCGCCCTCAATGCTCTATCGGAGCTTTGTTACAGGGGATTTTTCACTTCCAACTACTCAACGGCCTCGTTAGTGGACCTGGTTGCTGAACATGATGTTACAATCCTTTTGGACGAATCATTACGTAACCTTCAGAGCGAAAGAGGGGCTGACATTAAGACGTTCCTCATAAACTCATTCGACAGGAAAACGGCAGTCTACAACCGAAAAGATCCTGATCTCCGAGGCTCAACGGTAAAGAAACACTATACATCGGTGGCAGTGACCACGCTGGGTGGCGAGATACCGATAGACATGCGCAACCGTGCGGCATTGGTCTCTATGTCCCTTCCAGATGAAAAGATTGATCTCGAAGATATCGGCTACATAAACGATGCTAAGCTGAATCCGGAAGATCGGCCGGAAAGCATACGGACAGATCTGAACACACTAAAGCTTATGACCGAATCGGATTTGATAAGGAAGATTACAGACCCCGCAATCATGCAGGGGATATCTTTCGATTACTTCAGACAAACGACAAAACGATATCTCGAACAAATAGATCTTGATGGAAGATATCTTTACGGCATTGTCAACGGTATCGCCAACACGCCGAAGATCACCGGGAGAGACAAAGCCATAGCATACGTTAACTATACGATTGGGCTGGCCACCGGGGATGATCTGGACATACTGAAATACATTCTGTCGAATAGAGAGAGCATATCTTACCATAAGATGGAGACAACCGAGGCCGTCCTTTTCATGGCGTTATCCGATATCATTTATGAGAGGTATTGCGATAACTACCCCACTATAGCCGGGCGTCCCGAGACCATCGACGACACGGAGATAAAGATTATTTGCAATAAGATAGCCGTTGCAGATGTGCATACGCGATACAGGGAACTCCGGAGGTTGGAGGGGTGGGACGATAGAGAGATCGAACCTCCTAAGACCCTCACCCTTATATTCCGGAAGCTCCGGATCCCCTACGAAGAACGTGGCGGCCGGACCAACTATCTTAATGCGAAAGGAGAGGAATTTCTACTCAATTTTAAGAAAGCGGCTGTCCAATATCTCGACCAGGAAAGGGCCGCTCTGTACTCGACGACTCGAACCTTTTTTAGCCAGCCCGCTCGAAAAACGGAAAAGGAGACGGGCTTATTCACTTTGAAAGTGAATGAAAAAGAAAATGCCGGCTCAACGTCTGGCCATGAAAAAAAAGTGAATAAGGTGAATAAGGTGAATAAGAAAAAGGAGTGAGTGAAGGAGAGAGCAAGACATGACCCGGCCGCAAGGACAGTTTCTATCATTTCTAGAGGGGTATGCCGACTCTATGGTAGGCAGGATTATGCCCCCTACGATCCGCGAACATTTGACCAAAATCAAGCGTTTTGATCCGATTTTCGAAGAGCTGTTTGCCCTAGGGAAGATAAGCGGCACGGATCCTCGGAGCATGACCGAAAGAGAGGTTCGATATTTTGTACAGGCATTGCGCGACAGGGGGATAGAGCCGGCCACGATCCAAAAATACCTACAGATTCTGAACGGATATCTCTCATTTATCGGCAATCGCGCTGTTGACGAGGCGCGCTGCCAGCTGAAGATATCTGCGCCCAGGAACCCAATCCATACGCTGACTGTGGATGAGATTGGGAAGATCTTTCTTACAATAGATAGAATGAAGGGGTGGGGCGGATCACTGGCCCGTGGACTCATACACTTGGCATTTCAGACGCTGGCGAGACCGAGCGAGATCCTATTGGCGCAGTACAGCGACATAGACATGACCCGAAAGCGGTTCTACATCCGGAACCCGAAGGGCGCGGGATCATATGCCGTTGGGCAATGGGTGGACATGTTGAGGCCTGATTTTTATTCAGAGATCGAGCGATATCTCAGAGAAAGGGAAATTCACCTCAGGAAGTGCGGCAAAGACTCCATCTATCTCTTTCCTAACATCCGGGGAGAGATCAACACGTTCTATTCATCCAATGCACTGCGGATCAGAATGAGAGAGGTAAGCCAACGCTCTGGTGTGGACTTCTCACTTAAGACTTTCCGGGCAACCGGCGCGGATCTCTTCGTTTCTGCGGATTTAGCGAACCTGTACGCGATATCCTCACAGCTCCGACATTCCAACGTTGCGACGACGCAACGCTACTATGCGGATATCCAAAAGGGGCACGTCCGGAGGCAGCTTGGAGACACCTACGAGAAGATTAGCATCCCCATCCCTGCGAATAAGGAGGGATGATTGGGCGGCAGACCCGCTCTATTTTGATGCATCCCGTTCAAAACCTCTATTTTAACGTTCCTCACACAGAACACACACCCAGATAACTTGAAGAACAGTCAGCGGGCCTGAAGGGATTCGAACCCTTGGCCGATCGATTAAGAGTCGATCGCTCTACCTAGCTGAGCTACAGGCCCCGTGCCCTCTTGAATGCATAATGATAGATAAAACTGTCTGTTTCATATCATTGGAAGTACGACGATCCGCGAACACAAACCCTATAATCTTCGGGGACATATCAGGAGATAATGACAGAACTCCGGGTCAGGGACCTAATGACCACTCAGGTATCAACCGTCAAGGCGACAGATACAGTAAAGAGGGCCACGATAAAGTTTGCACTAGACAACTCTACCGGCGCGCCGGTAGTGGACAACAGGAATCACGTCATTGGAATGATAACGGAGAAGGACATCCTCTCTCTGATCATCAAGTATCAAAAAAAGCTTGACGATGACCCAACCACAAACCGCTCTCTCCTCAGCCTGCCGATGGACGGGGACATCCACGACCCCGCTCTTGTGGAAGCTATCAAGGCAATATCGGAGATGACGGTCGAGGACATAATGACAAGAAGCGTTCTTACAACATCCCCCGATGAGAAGATAGTCGAAGCTCTCAAGAAGATGATGAGTCTCAACGTGAACCGCCTGCCGGTCCTGGAGAAAGGAGTAATGGTAGGAATATTGTCAAGGTCGGACATAATATTCTATATTTATAAGAAAAAGATCTGAGGCCGATGTTCGAGGTACATGTCCTTGCAAGCGGAAGCGACGGGAATTGCACGGTCATACAGCTGGACGACGAAGCCATAATGATAGATGCCGGGATCAGCTGCAAAAGGATAATGGGCCTTATGGAAAAAGAAGGGATCGACCAAAGGTCCCTGAAAGCCCTCCTTGTGACGCACGAGCACACCGATCACATCTCAGGCGCGGGTCCCGTATCAAGAAAGTTCGACATTCCCGTTCTGTGCAACAGGGCAACCTTCGAATGCTGCGAGATCGGAGATGTCAGGTATGAAGAGATCAAGACGATGGGGTCCTTCTGCGTCGGGAGCATGAATGTCACGCCTCTTCCCACATCCCACAATGCAGCGGAACCGAATGCTTTCTTTGTCGAAGCGGATGACAAGAGAGTGCTGGTGGCTACCGATACAGGAAAACTCACTTTTCAGGTGGAACACGCGCTGAAACAGGCGGATGTCGCCGTCATAGAATCCAATTATGACAGAAAGATGCTTGCGGAAGGCCCCTACCCTCCGCATCTGAAAAGGCTCATCGCAAGCGACATAGGGCACCTGTCCAACATCGATTGTGCGGGAGCAGTAAAAAGGACGATGAAAGATAACAGGCAGATCTTTCTGGCACATCTCAGCAAGACCAATAATGCCCCAGACATAGCGAGGGAGACCGTTGCGGAAATGACAGGGCTGAAAAGGCTATGCATCGACTGCTTGGAATTCCCCGGAGACACCAGAACGCTCAAGGTTCGGGGTTGACCAATGCTGCTTTCTCTCTGCGGATAAGCGCCATTGCCATATCCTTCGGCATTCTGACGATGTCCTCTTTGGACAGCTCATAATTTCTGTCCGGGCCGGAAAACGGCGGGAGATCCTCTAAGATCCTTATTATTATCGATTCTTCCTCTACCGATTCCTTTTTGGGCTTTTTAGGTATATCTGCAGGTGTCTTTTCGATGATCGGTTCCGGCTGCACGTCTTCAATGACCGGTTCGGGGACGGGTTCTGCTTTGACCCGAACAGGCTTAGGGATATTCTTCTCGGCGGCGGGTTCAGAGTCTATTTCCGGCGGCTCGAACTTTTTCTTGCCGCTGAGCCGATCCATTATCCCGACATGCCTTCTGGAAATGTCAAGAACATTATCGTAATATTCCCTTTCCTCGGAAGTAAAATGGTCGACCTGATTCTGCCCCCCTCTTGCACCTATGAGAGCGAGCGATGCGATCTTGCCCATCCTGATCTCTGTGATCTCCTTTGACATCAGGATCGCCTTTTTGCGCCGTTGGTTCACGCCTTCGCATATTATTGAGTCGGGATCGACGGAAAGATGTTTTTCATATTCTGCCCTGAGGTTCATTATCAGGCCAGCCATGGCCGGGTACAGGTCCCTTCTGACCGCCGATACCGCATTGGATTTCTTCTCCATCCGGTATATGGTGCCTAGATCCTCAAAGGACATCGGGTCAGAATTCTTCAACATCATTACCTCTGCTATACCCCTATTTTCATGCCGTTATATGGTTTTATTCACACTTTGTACTGGGTCGGAAAATGGTTTTGATTTTAACGCGTCTCGATCTCTCTCAATATCTTCTCGCAGCGTCTTTCAGTAATGGAATTTCTTCCGTTATAGTGAGCCGTATTTTGTTAGGCCCACCCTATGATATTTATGCGCGATTATGTCTCGCATCCCAGCTATTCCACGGGATTTCATGATGCTTATTTGTCAATTCGATGGAAAGGTCCTTCACGTTCTTTCCAATCTGTTCTATGCAGAATGAGCAGGCGTGCTGACATATCTTACTGTCCAAAAAATCCTCCATATCATTTCCAGTCTTTTCTATTGCATAATACAGGATCGTTCTCGGCAGGATGATATCATTGCGCATACAGTTCGATTCCTTCCTTCACTACTGTGTCCAGAAATTCATCTTCAAGTGCTTCTTTATCCACAATATCTATTTCATGTCCCACAGCATCACGCAGCTCCCTGAAGAATCCAGATAGTACAAACAGCGTTCTTATCTTTCCGGATTCTATACAGAAATCATAATCGCTGTTCTCGTCGTAATCTCCTCTGGCTGCCGAACCGAAAAGGTATATCTTATCAACACCGTATTTCTCCGCCACCGGCTTTACTATCGCTCTCAGTTCTTCAATAGAATACCTTTTGCGAGTTGCCGAGTCCATAATGTCATATTTGTCTTTTATGGTTTAAACCTTGTCTGTGGTTTGGGGACAGAATCGCTTTTCAATTTTGAGAAATGCAATGGTCTGCAAGTGTCCGATGCGGCGCATGCCGCGCTTTTAAAAATACTTCTGCAGTGGCTTTTTTTACTTCGATATCGTTTACTATATAAGTAACAAATGGAAAAAAGGGTGACGTAAAATGCGGAGCAAAATTGTCAACTGGCTTATTTTCGTAATCTATGTTTCCATCCCCATTGCGGCCATCGCATCCTATATTTGGTATAGGAACATAGGCAGTTTGGTGGTGGTAATCATCATCTTAACCGTGATGGCTTATGCTATGTTGCCTTTTTTCCGCGCCTGGAAGGAGCACCACTTCGATTGCCCGAAATGCTCGGTTTCTTTTCAACCTACATTCATAGAATTCTTCGGTTCTTCTCACAGAGACGGGCATGGTAAGCTGAAATGCCCTAATTGCGGATTCTATGGCCTTATGTGGGCTCTCGAAAACGATGAAAATCACCGCTAAATACAGAGAACAGATATTCAGATCAAGTGGCACCCCTAAAGATAGGAAAAAATGGTCAAGAAGATTGAAAGATACCACTTTTTTATGCCGTTATTGGTTTCATTCACGCTGATGGCAAGAACTCACAACTTCCGCAGGCTGTCAGCGATCGCATCGTTTACTTTTTACGTGTAACCCATTTGGAATTTCTATCCTTTCGCTCTGCCTCATAGCCAAGCGGCAATTTGGCGATGTCGGCAACAGATTCATCATACGTAAAGATCGCATCAAGCGATACGATCATTGCCTCACTGGTCTCATGGGGCTTACCGCACAAGAACTGCCACATCCCGTCATCTTCGTCACGGGATACATAAAGGATCGCCTGATGATCCTTGATCACATGGCAGCAGGTGATCGTCGCCGTGTTCTTTGCATCCTTAAAAGGGAATCTCCCGAACATGATCGTCTAAATCTCTCTGTATGTTATTTGGTTTTATTCACACTCTGCTTTCAAAAATACTTCTGCGATGACTCTTTTTACTACGATATCTTTCACTGTCCTAATGGTAAATGGAAAAAGGGTGATGTAAAACGCAGAGCAGAATTGCCAATGGACTATTAATCGCGGTGCTTGTTTCATTACCGTTCATAGGCATAGCATTCTATATCTGGATCGGCGACAGGATTGGGTTGTGGCTCTTGACCTTCTTAATCCTCATTCTTATTTTCGTTTTAACGGTCCACCTATACATTTGGAAGATGTATCATTATGATTGCCCGAAATGCTCGACCTCTTTTCGGCCCTCGTTCACAGGGTCATTGACGGCCATCAACATGGTCGAGGAAAGAGGAGTGAAATGCCCTAACTTCGGATTATATGGTCTCATGAAAGCTCTAAAAAATTCTGAAAAACACCGTTAATAAATACGCTTAATGTCTACTCCGGAAGGGGGCACCCCTTATGGAGAGGAAAAAAGCAATCAAAAAGGTCGAAAGATACCAGCGGATGGCCGCTCGGTTCATGAAAAAAGGAACGACGGCATTTGAGCGCTTTGTCGATACGTCCCACGGCAAAGTAAGGGTGCTGGAGTATGGTTTTGATTCTCAGGAAGAAAAACCGTTGTTCGTCGATATACACGGAGGAGGGTGGGCGTTCATGATCCCCGAAATGGACGAAGGGATCAACCGCCGCATACTGGAAAAGACGAAGGTCAAGATCATCAGCATAGATTATCCCAAGGCTCCTCAAAATCCATATCCAACAGGGATCGAAGCCACATACGAAGTCATCAAACACTATTCAGATAATGCCGATAAGTACAGGATCGACAGAGACAACATCGGCATCGGAGGATACAGTTCCGGAGGGAACTTTGCAACTGTAGCATGCATAATGGCAAACGAAAGAAAGGATCTCAAATTCAAGTACCAGATCCTCTGTTATCCCGGCACCGATGCCGCTGAGGATCCTTACAAAAAACCGAAATGCAAAAAAGGTTTATCGAACAAAATGATCGAAGCGGTCGTTCTCAGTTATTTCACCGATCCTGAGCACGCGAAGTCTCCGCACGCTTCCCCGGTCTATGCGACAAAGGAACAACTGACGGGACTCCCGCCCGTCCTTCTGATACTGGCGGGAGACGGCGATCCGTTGACGCCCGAAGGGCAACGTTACCATAAAAATCTCGAAGACGCAGGAGTATGCGTGGAACTGCATGAGTTCAAGGATGCTCTGCACGGCTTCATGCAGGAAGAAAGCCCAGCTTCTGAGGAAGCCGCGGAGATAATGATGGATTTCATAAACAGCCAACAAGGACACTGAGCGGAAAATGCAGATCGAAGATGTCGTCAGGGTCAGGGATTCGGGGATAGAGGTTGATATTCTGGTGTCTCCGAGGTCCGGGAGGTCCGGGATCGAAGGCATCGACGGTTGGAGAAAGAGGCTGATCGTTAAAGTAAAAGCACCGCCGCTTGACGGGAAAGCGAACCGAGAGGCGGAGGAGATCTTATGCAAGGCCTCAGACTCCCCGTCCTCGGTGATATCGGGACATACAAACAGGCAGAAGACAATCTTCATCGTTGGAGACCCCGCTTTAATAATCTCAAAACTGAGGGATCATATTGGATGACGAGGAGAGGCTGGCCGAAATAAAAGAGGTATTGGAAGAACTTGAAGAGCTTGCCGCAGACCATGTCATCCTGGTCGAGGGGCTCAAAGACAAAAAGGCTCTGAGTTCAATAGGCATCGAGGGGGAAGTATTCATGATACAGTCGGAGGGCGGGCCTATCAAAGCAGCCGAATATGTATCTGAACACGGCGGGAAAGCGGTGATACTGACCGACTGGGACCGCAGAGGCGGAACTATCGCCCACGAACTTGAAAATCAGCTGTCCTCGCTGGGACTGATGTACGACAGCCGCATCAGGGCAAGACTCTCATTTCTTTGCAAGAAGTACATCAAGGACATCGAATCGCTGGACAAACTGCTGGAAAGGTTATCCTCTGATGACCACGGCTGATAGCATATTGTCTGCAAAGGTCGCGGCTTCCTACATGGGAGATAGACCTCGGAGATCTTCAGAATATGATAGGGGGCAATGTGCCATCATGATCAATGATCAAATGCAGCAGTACCAGAACCAAATCTTTTAATTGTAGCATCTTATTGTCTGTTAGAGAATTACTGCAATTTACAGTAAATTCCTAGTACGATGGAGAGTAATGATATGGAAGTCAAGAGAGACAGATACCTTGGAAGACTTATCAGAAGAAAATGGAATGGCTCTGTCAAGGTGGTCACCGGCATAAGGAGATGCGGTAAAACATATCTTCTATTCACTCTTTTCAAAAACCATCTGCTCTCCGAAGGCGTCAGATCAGATAACATCATCGAATTAGCTCTGGATGACATAAAGAACAAAGGTCTCCGCGATCCTTATGCGCTTTATTCCAAGATCATCGAACTCGCCGGCAACGATTCGGAAAAATATTATGTGCTTATTGATGAGATTCAATATGTAAAAGACTTCGAGGACGTTATCAATGGTCTGAGGCATATGCCAAATCTTGACATATATGTTACCGGCAGCAACTCCAAGTTCCTATCAACCGACATCCTGACTGAGTTCAGAGGCAGAGGCGACGAGGTCAGAGTACGCCCCTTATCATTCTCCGAGTTCTCATCCGCCTTTGCGGAAAAGGGCGAGGAGATCTGGAAGCTGTACATGACGTTCGGCGGCATGCCCGAGCTTCTTGTAAAGAAAAACGATGAGCAGAGGGCGGCATATCTGCAAAATCTGTTCAAAGCGGTCTACCTTAAAGACATCTTTGAAAGAAACAAGATAAAACTGGAGGATGAGATGAATCTAATAATCGATACTTTATGTTCATCCATAGGCTCACTCACCAATCCGACAAGGATCTCCAACACACTGCGCACGTCTGGTCACAGAGCGGTATCCGATGATACTGTCAATAAGTATCTGGAAATTTTGAAAGAGTCGTTCTTATTTGACAAGGCACAGAGGTATGACGTAAAAGGAAGGAAATATCTAGATACGCCGTGCAAGTATTATGCAGCAGATGTCGGTCTCCGCAATGCCAGGTTGAACTTCAGACAACAGGAGCCGACGCATATTATGGAGAATATCATCTACAACGAACTGATGTCCAGAGGATATTCGGTCGATGTAGGCGTTGTGGAATCAAGAGTTTTTAATGATGGTGAATCCGAATATAATCGGTTGGAGATCGATTTTGTGGTAAATAAAATGGATTTGAGATACTACATTCAGTCTGCGTATGGAACCCCGAGCGGTGAAAAGCGTGAGCAAGAATTGAGGCCATTCACCAAAGTCAGTGACTCGTTCAGGAAGATCCTGATCGTCAGCGATGATGTGCGTCCATGGATGGATGATAACGGTATAATCACAATAGGGATCAGGCAATTCCTTCTGGATGAAAACAGCCTGGACAAACCGCCTTCGGAGCCAGGAGAATAATGGGGCTTTTTTTCAAAAGGATGGAAGCTGTCTTTCGACGGAGACATCTCGAAGACATCTTACGAAATGACCAAACGCTGATTTCTGAGGCTTCTCTTGTTTGCTGGTAGTATACAGACGTTGGAGAAAGCTAGAGGCTCTGAACAAAGAGGAAATACCAGCATCTGAAATGTGCATACTTATTAAATCTCTCAGAATGCTTTCGTGTTCATGTTCGACACAGTCAAGGGCACGGCCTCTGAGATAAAGGACATGAAAATAAGAGGGGCCGGCAGGATCGCCCGCGCCGGAGCATCCGCAATGGGGGAATTCGCCGAAAATTATGGGGGCGGATCCCTGGAAGAGTTCAGGAAGGACCTTGAGACCGCAAGGAGCATCATGCTGGGATCCAGACCCACCGCGGTCTCGCTGTGGAACGGTGTCCAGGCATGTGTAAAGGATGTATACGGCGCAGCATCTTTGGAAGAGGCCAAAGAGTCGGTGGCATGCAATGCGAAACTGTTCGTTGAAACGTCGTCAAAGGCTGTGGAGTTCATAGCTAAGATCGGGGCAAAAAGGGTGCGCGACGGGGATGTCCTGCTCACACACTGCAACAGCAGCGCCGCCCTGGGCATCATAAAGAAGGCCCATGCGCAAGGCAAAGATATCAAAGTATACGCAACAGAATCCCGCCCGTGGAGGCAGGGACTGCTGACAGTAAAAGAACTCTCCGAGGCAGGCGTAGATGTCACTCTGATAATAGACAGCGCCGTGCGTTCCGTCATGAGCAGGACAAACGGGGTATTCGTAGGAGCCGATACCGTGACGTCGAACGGAGAACTGATCAACAAGATAGGAACATCCCAGCTGGCACTGGCCGCGAACGAGGCGGGGGTGCCGTTCAATGTCTGCACAGAGACATACAAATTCTCCCCGATGACCATGTTCGGGGACATAGTCACTATCGAAGAAAGGGACTGCGGGGAAGTGGCGGAAGCGGGAACGATCCCGAAAGGCGTAAAGGTATACAACCCGGTCTTCGACATCACGCCCGCAAAGTATATTGGCGCGATAATAACGGAGCAGGGGATAATATCGCCCGGCTCCGTCTATGATGTGATGGTAAGGCAGCTCGGAAACGATATATGGAAAACGAGGGACAATCTATGAAAACATATTCTTATATGCATATCGGAGAAAAGATCGACCGCGATGCGCATGTCATATGCAGATACCGTGTCACCACGGATCTGCCGATGGAGAAAGCGGCAGAGGCTCTTGCTGCAGAACAGTCGACGGGAACCTGGACGGGAATATCGACGCTGGACGAGGTTGTATTCAGGAATTACGGGGGGAAGGTCACCGAGATAAAAGGCGACGAAGTGACGATAGCGTTCCCGGAGGAGGATTTCAGCATAGAGAACGGCGGCATCCCGCAGATACTGAGCATCATAGCGGGAAACCTCTTCGGCCTCGATGCTCTGCACAAAGTAAGGCTGGAAGATGTGGAATTCCCCTCGGGCATACTGAAGAAATACAAAGGGCCGAAGTTCGGAGCCGACGGCCTGAGGAAGATACTGGACCGCCCGGAGAAACCGCTGGTGGGAACGATCGTCAAACCAAAGATAGGTCTGTCTCCGAAAGATACGGCAAAATACGTTTATGAAGCGGGATCCGGAGGGCTGACCAACAGCAAGGACGATGAGACCCTGGTTGACCAGAGGTTCTGTCCGATAGAGGCCAGAACAAAAGCGATAGCCGAATCGCTGGATAAGCTGAAGGAGGAAGGCCACAGAATGGTCCACGCCATCAACGTCAGCACCAACGGCGACAGGATAATCGAACTGGCGGAAGACGCACAGTCATGGGGGGCAAGCCAGATCATGGTGGATGTGATCACATGCGGATTCGCAGCAGTCCAGGTCTTGGCAGAGGATCCGAAAATAAAGGTTCCTGTACACGTCCACCGCACAATGCACGGAGCGTTCACCAAAGACCCGCTGCACGGCATCGCCATGCTCCCGATAACAAAACTGGTAAGGATGTGCGGAGGCGATGCTTTGCATGTGGGAACCCTCGGAGTAGGGAAGATGACCGGCACGGTGGAAGGCGATCATGACAGCCTTGAGGAATGCCTGAGAAAGGATGCAAGGTTCAAGAACATGATGCCCGTCTGCTCAGGAGGGGTCTATCCCGGAATGATCGCTACGATGTTAAAAGCGTCGGGGACCAATGTGCAGATACAGGCAGGCGGAGGGGTGGCAGGGCACCCCGGCGGAGTAAGAAAAGGCGCCATGGGCATGTGCCAGGCAATAGATGCGGCGTTCAAAGGCATAGATGCGCCGGAATACGCCAAAGATCATCCGGAGCTGAAAACGGCTCTTGACAAATGGGGAATGAAATGATCATCAAAGTAAAATTCTTGGACATAAGCACGGAAGCCACGGTCCTGATAAGCGCAGAGGATGCTGTGAAGATAGGCGGAAAGGACAATGACAGAGTAAGGATAGAGGGAAAGAGATCGGCCATAGCGCTCCTCAACGTCTCCGATTTTGCGAATAAAGGAGAAGCAGTGTTGTCCTGCTGCCTGAAAGACAAGGTCAGCGCATCCGATGGGGATGAGCTGAACATCGTCTATACCAGCAGCCCGGAGTCGGTAAGAAGCATCAGAAGGAAGATGGATAAAGAGAAGCTCTCAAAAGAAGAGATCCACGCAATAGTGACGGACATCCTTGAGAACAGACTCTCAAAAATAGAGATATCCGCCTGGCTGACATCGCTCTATATCAACGGAATGGACATCGAAGAGATAGCGGACTTCACCGAAGCAATGGTGGACACCGGCGACAGGGTGGAGTTCGACCGCGCTCCCGTTTATGATTTCCACAGCATGGGAGGGGTCCCCGGCAACAAGATAACGCCGATCGTGGTGTCAATAGTCGCTGCGGCGGGGCTTATGCTCCCGAAGACATCCTCAAGAGCGATCAGCAGCGCCTGCGGAACATCGGACTTTGTGGAGACGTTCTGCGATGTGGAGATGGATGCCCTGACCCTGAAAAGGATATCGGAAGAGACCGGAGGCGTATTGGCATGGGGAGGCGCGATGAACCTGGCGCCCGTGGATGACCTGGTGATAAAAGTGGAACATCCTCTGGGGATCAATCCGCGCGCACAGATGCTGGCATCCATCCTGAGCAAAAAATTAGCGATCGGGGCGACGCATCTTGTGATCGACATACCTACCGGCACAGGCACGAAGGTCCCTACGATAGAGGTGGCAAGAGCATATGCCAGGGATTTTATGGATCTGGGGGACAAACTGAACATCCATATCGAATGCGCCATAACATATGCGGACCAGCCGGTCGGGAACGCGATCGGCCCCAAGCTCGAGGCAAGGGAGTGCATACGCATACTTGAGGGAGAGAAACACCCTTCCAGCGTGATCGAGAAGGCCTGCGACCTTGCGGGGATAATCCTCGAGATGGGCGGCTTCCCCAACGGGAACGAAAAGGCAAAGGAGATATTGGACTCCGGCGCCGCGATGGAAAAGTTCAGAGAGATAGTCGCCGCGCAGAAGGGCAACTATGACATCAGTTCCAAAGACCTTGTTCCGGGGGAGTTTGTGGCAGACGTTGTATCCGCCAAATCGGGGTATGTGCACACCATCTCCAATAAAGACCTGGTGTCGATCGCGGTCGCCGCCGGATCCCCCTCAGACAAGGGAGCGGGGATACTGCTGATGAAGAAGAAAGGCCAGAGAGTGGAGAAAGGGGACACGATGTTCCAGATATACGGCGACAGCAAGGCAAAAGTGGACAGGGCAAAAGAACTCGCCGCAAAGTACAAGCCCTTCGACATCGAGGGAATGCTCCTGAAGAGGATAACGGCCCCCAGGACCAGGTAAGATGCGGGCACTGTGCGTCACGGTCGATCTGGATAGGGATGTTAACATCATGGTACCCGGCAGCGTTGCTGCAGGCTCCATCGACAGAGGGAACGGTACGGATCCGAGGTTCTCTTCTTCGGAGAAAGGCCTCTTGCTTTTAGTTGATCTTTTCGATGAGATCGCCGTAAAAGCAACCTTTTTCGCAGAAGCCGCAACGCTCAGAAGAATAGACGCAGGCATGCTTTCGGGGTATGAGGTAGGCGTACACGGCGCAGACCACGAAGACATCACGGCAATAGAAGGAGCCGATAATAAAAGGGCGATCCTGGAGAGAGCGGTTGATACGGTGAAGGATGCCGTAGGCAAAGCCCCGGAATGTTTCAGAGCGCCGTACATGAAAACTGACGAAGAAACGCTGGATATCCTCCCGGAACTCGGGATCAGGATCGATTCTTCCCGCTATGTCGGGATGTCCCGCTCCCTCATGCCCGAGAGACTGAGCAACGGAGTGTGGGAGATACCGGTGCCGGAGAGCAGGGACGCAGGCGGAAAGAAGATATCCGCTTTCCTCTGGCCGATGCATGAGTCAAAGAGAAGGCCGGAGGATTATCTTGAGATGGCGTCGGCGATGGATGAAGGCGCTTTTGTTCTGGCGACGCACACGTGGCATATCGTCGAATCAAGAGAAAGGGGGCTGATGTCTCCCGGCGAGATCGAGAGCAACATCTTCAACGTAAGAAAAGTGCTGGAAGGCATTATGGACATGGGAATGACGGCTCTGACGCTGACGGATGTAAGGAAAGCAGCGGAGACGCAGTCTCGCTAAAATAATATAATAGAGTGACCTTCAAAAGGATGGTGAGGTTTTGCCCGAACTGATAATGGGGAAGGTAGTGTCAGAAAGCATATATGCAGAGCTCAGGGAAAGAATAGAGGCTCTGAAGGCCAAAGGCACGATTCCCGGATTGGCGGTGGTGCTCGTCGGTAATGATCCTGCGTCCGAGGTCTATGTGAGGATGAAAGGCAAGAAATGCGAAGAGCTCGGCATGCATTCCGTTACGATAGCAATGCCTGAGAACACCACGGAGAAAGAACTTCTGAAAAAGGTAGATGAGCTGAACAATGACAGGGCAATACACGGTCTCCTGGTCCAGCTGCCGCTTCCGTCCCATATCGACGAGAAGAAAGTGATATATTCGATAGACCCCAAAAAGGATGTGGACTGTTTCCATCCGGTGAATGTCGGGAAGATGCTCATCGGGGAACCGGATTTCCTTCCGGCCACTCCCGCCGGGGTCCAGCAGATGCTGGTAAGATCCGGGATAGAGACAAAGGGAAAACATGTGGTCGTGGTCGGAAGGAGCAATATAGTCGGCAAGCCGATGGCAGCGATGATGATGCAGAAGGGGGGCGGAGCCGACTCAACGGTAACAGTGGTGCATTCAAGGACCAAAGACCTCCCGTCAGTAACCAGGACCGCCGATATACTGATAGTGGCGATGGGCAAACCGAACTTCGTGACCGCTGATATGGTGAAGGAAGGAGCGGTCGTGATCGATGTAGGCACCAACAGGATCGACGACCCAAGCTCGCCGAAGGGATCCAAACTGGTGGGGGATGTGGATTTCGACGGTGTAAAGGATAAAGTATCCGCAATATCGCCGGTGCCGGGAGGCGTCGGCCCGATGACGATATGCATGCTAATGGCCAACACAGTGTCTGCCGCCGAGAATGCTGTTTAAAGATGTGATCAAATGATGAGGGAATGTGAGGATCACGGCTACTTCCGTGATGAGTTTTGTCCGGTATGCGGGGAGGAAGGAAAGTTCCTTATGAGCGACTTCGAAGTGGAGAAGCTCGGCAGGACGATGGCAGGTATACTCAGGCATGGAAAGTATGATCTGGACATGGATGAGCAGGGATTCATTGATATGAGGGACATCGTCTCCGTCATGAAAGCCAAATATCCAAGGATGAAATGGATCAGAACCCATCATATCGAGGCAATGGTCGAGACCGACCCCAAAGGGAGATATCAGATATCCGGGGGCGACGTGAGGGCAACGTACGGTCACACCATCGAAGAACTGAACCTCAGGCACCCCGTCGACGACATACCCGAAACGCTTTATTATCCCACAACGGAAGAAAAGTGTGAAGAGATACTCAACGAAGGGCTTTTCCCGACAGATAGGGCGATGGTCCACCTTTCCCGCACATACAAGGATGCAATGAAGGCAGGGTCGGTAAGGGAGGACGGAGATCCGATAATCCTTGCGATCGACACCGCAGGGTGCATAGATGCGGGGATAGAGATAGGGAGGGCCGCAAAGACAGTGTTCCTTTGCGATCAGGTCCCGTCAGAATTCATATATGTTGCTGATGAAGAAGAAGACGAGGATTCCTACGATGAAGAGAGCACAGAAGAAGACGAGGACTTATAATGGTGCAGATACTCCGACCGGAAGAGGTCAAGCAAAAGTACGGCCCGCTGTTCTGTAAGGGGTTCCTTACCATGGTGGATGAGAAGAAGGGCGTTGCGCAGATAGTTGAAAAATGCATATCGAAGGGCCCCGGGGAATGGGATGTCGTGAACCGCAAAAGGTCCGGCGGAGTGATCAAAGATATAAGGATGGACGGCCAGACCCTGATAATGGACGCCGTGATAGGAGAAAAAGAACTGCATTTCGGCCCCGTGTCGGAACATGTCGGAGGCCAGGGTCTTGCCGCTCTCAAGGTTGAAGGGGACAGGGTCAGGACCACCTGGTACGGAATAGCGGGTGCGACGGTAGGTATAGGGGCATGCATTCCGCAGTGCCCGGATGTGATACAGACGGAATATCCCGACGATTTCAAGATAGGCGGGGCCCACGTGGCGCATGTCGATATCATCACGCCGAAAATGGTCAGAGTCATAATTGGAGTGGATGACACCGACACCAAAGAGAAAGGCGCATCATGGGTCACCACTCTGAAGATGGGAAGCAAGTGCCCGATCGGCAGCTTCATCGAACACAAGATAATACAATTAAACCCCAAGGTCCTAAACAAAACGACCAACTGCTGCGCGACCGCAGTGTCTTTTGCCGTAAAAGAAGAGGAGATACCTGCGCTTGTAGAATATTGCAGGGATTTCGTAAAGACGGAATCGTACTCAAAGGATTCCGTGATGACCGTGTACAAAGGCCTCAGCATACCTAAAGCGCTAAAGGAATACGGACTGAAGGCCAAGACCGAGATACTTGAGGAAGAAGAAGCGATAAAAGCCGCAGAGAAATGCGGGATACAGGTCATAAGCATAACTGGAATGGGGGGTGTTATCGGCGCCGTCGCTGCCATAGGATGTTTTGACATGGGCGGTGAGGCTGCTGGGATACCGGAGGATTTTAGGTGATCGGATGAGGCTGTCGGGGATGCTCTCGAAGACAGCCTATTCCAGATACAAGAGAGAACTGACCCTTGAGATAAAGGAAGGGCCGATCCCAAAGCACATTGCCATGATAATGGACGGCAACAGGAGATATGCGGCAGAATACCTGGACGGCGACGGGAACGAAGGCCACCGCAAAGGCGAAGAGAAGATAGAGGAGATGCTGGAGTGGTGCCTGGACCTTGGCATCAGATATGTGACGGTATATGCGCTGTCCACAGAGAACTTCAAAAGGGGCAAGGATGAGCTGGATTTCATAATGAAACTGTCGGAGTCGGCGCTGCACAGGATGGCCGACAGCAAGAAGATACATGAGAAGAAAGTGAAGATCACTGTCTTCGGAGATCGTTCGACCCTGCCGGAAAGCGTCAGGGAGGCCATACAGTACGCGGAGGAAAAGACAGCGGACTATTCGG
>JAIRQG010000036.1 GCA_031256615.1 Candidatus Methanoplasma sp.
GGCAAAGTCCATCGGGTCCTTCTTCTGTTCATCAAGCACCACTCTGCCCGATGATTCCATGCTGTCAAGCTTTTGATTGGAAAGCTTCCCGTAGTCCTTTACTTTCTTTACTTCGAAATAAACGCTTCCGTCCTTTGTCGGATATGCGAATCCGTTGGCGATGATCTCCTCGATCATTTCGATGATGACGTCCATGCTCTCGCTTGCTTTCGGGTAAATATCGGCTCTTTTCACACCTAAGCGGTCCGCGTCCTCGAAATACCTGTCGATATATCTCGCGGAGAGTACGAGCGGATCTATCCCCTCTTTATTGGCCCTGTTGATTATCTTGTCATCGACATCTGTGAAATTCGTTACGTGGGTGACATCATAGCCGATGTGCCTGAGATACCTTACAAGCGTATCGAACACCACCATGCTTCTGGCGTGGCCCATGTGAATGTCATCATACACAGTGACGCCGCACACGTACAGCTTGACCTTCCCGTGCTCAATGGGGACGAATTCCTCTTTCTGTTTGGTAAGATTGTTGTAGAGTATCAGAGACATCTTATCACGGCGTTTTCCTCATCATTTCTTGCTGATGTCCTTTATTATCGCATTGAGCCTGTCTATCTCCGCCTGAAGTCTGGCGATCTCCTCTCCGAAGCGGTCGGGGATGTCATTGTGCCTGAGAATTTCCCTCTTGTCTATCTTGACGCCATCCCTCTCTATTATCTGTCCGGGAACTCCCACGACCGTGCTGTTGTTGGGTACGTCTTTCAGAACGACCGAGCCGGCACCGATCCTCACATCATTGCCGATGGTGATGTTTCCCAGGACGGTTGCGTTTGCGCCGATTACGACGCGGTTCCCCACGGTAGGGTGCCTTTTGCCCTTTTCAAAGGAGACCCCGCCCAATGTTACGCCCTGATAGACAGTAACGTCATCGCCTATGACCGCTGTCTCTCCGATCACCACTCCGGTGGCATGATCTATGAAAAATCCCTCTCCGACGGTCGCTCCGGGGTGTATGTCGCAGCCTGTAAGTTTGTGCGCTTCGTAATTGATCTTTCTGGCTTCCTTGAATTTCCCTTCTGCCCAGAGTCTGTGGCTCTCTCTGTACATCGACACCGCATGGAGTCCGGTGTGGTACTTTATGGCATCTTCCTCATCTATTATTGCAGGATCCCGTTCCATAACGGCTGCGAGGTCACCGGGTTCGATCTTCATGATACAGATAGAATGACATTATGTTTAATAATCTATTCAGAACGGTATATGCATCATATCCTTGCTGTGATCAGCTGAATTATGATCTCAGACAATGTCTACATCGTTGGAGGCATCCGATCCGAACTTCACGGCAGGGCATGGGCCGAAGCAGTCCTTGCAGAATATGCATTCGTCCTCATGTATCTCTACCTTGCCGTCCTTCATATAGAGTGCGCCGGGGGTGCACCTCGCAACGCAGAGCCCGCACCCGATGCACTGTTCGGCGCGGACTATCAGCTGAAAAGCCTTATCAATGTTCAGCCTGGCATCCCTTTCGGCGCTGGATTTGGAAATCATTGATCCTGCCCCATAGACCGTTAAATGGTCTGCGGTCAGGATGTCATTGTCTTCATCCAACTCCACAAACCAGGCTATCGCGTGCGAGAAAGGCTTCAGCTTCTTTAGATCGATCGGTCTTGAAAGGGCGGCTTCGATACTGTATCCCATCGCACACGGCGAATAGCCTTCCTGTACCTTCATTGTTATCGGGCCTTTATCTGATACCGGCCTCTTCTTTGTCAGTTCCGGAACGTCCTTTCCTGTCACTTTCTTCACCTCTTCGCGTATCGATGGGGGCGCATTCTTCCACCTCCAGAGACCGAAATCCTTCCATTCCGGAGGGAGTGCGTTGGCCTCCGCATATTCGTCGAGGAAACTTTTCCATTTAGGATATCTGTCGCTGTCTTTTGATATTATCTCTAATTCCGAAAGATCCGATGCAGGGCAGAGGAAGCATCCTATCCTGTCAAGGCCTCTTGTATACCAGATGTTGAACGGCTCCTTCTTTGAGAAGATATACAGCCAAACGTGCATCGCGCTCCAGTTCTGTATCGGCGATGCGCCCAGCTGACCGGGGGTCCATGGGTTCCTCCACACTCTGGGCTTGGCGTTCCTTGCTTCCGATTCGTATTTACGCTGTCCGATGAAAGAGAGCACTCCTTCGGGGAAGTTCTTGTTTATCGCTGACACGGTCGGTCCGAGCTTGTTCGTTTTGCAGCACCATCTGAAATCCTTAGCGGGGGGGCCAAAGAATCTGAGGTTTCCGAAGAAAGCATCTGTCGGAGCTTTCTCTTCTATCAGCTGAAGGCCGTGGCGTTTCACCGTATCGTGAACATGTTCTACTGTCTCTGAGAGTTCCAGGCCGGTATCGATGAAGAGAACCGGGAGTTTCAGCCCGGCATCGAGCGCAAGCAGAAGGCATGCGAGACTGTCCTTCCCCCCGGAGAAAGACACCACTGCCGGAAGCTGATTCCTCTCGATCGTGCTGTTGATGAACCCGACCGCTTCATTGACCCTTTTATTTATCACGCCGATGTTCGCTTCGACGACGTCTTCCCATGTATGCGTTGTCTGGAGGTCCGTGAACTCTTCTGTTTTGTACCATCTTGTCTTGACCGCCACTCCTTTGTCGCTTTCGATCATCTCTTCCGCTGACATCCTGGCGGATCCTGTGGCAACTACGTTCATATCGGGGTCGACTATCACGACCTCATCGCCGATCTTGATATCGGGGTGAGCGTCTTCGACACCGGGCGCCATCAGGTTCTTGCTTTCCTTTATGAACTTGACCGCACCCGCATCGCACACGATGTATCCTTTGGTCATTCCTTTGCGGATGCGCATAGCGCCCTGTATTCTGGTGATGAATTTCCATCCTGTCCCTATATCATATCTTATAGCACCGACAACGGCGCCGTCTACTATGATCTCATCCATTCTGTCCATGGCAGGCGCTTTGCTCATCAGCACAATGTGCCCTTCCGGCAGCAATGCTGTGCCGGCGTCTTCTCCGAAATCTTTGCTCACGAGTTTCCTTACCATGCGGATATCATGGTCGAAAGCCGGGCGCGAGTCCGCCGGAGGGGTGAGTTCCACCTCTTTCGTTCCGGTGCCGCAAACCGGACATTGCTTGCTCTCCATTATCGGCAGGTTGCAGGAACAGCACCACCTGAGATGGTTCTTACCAAGGATTACGGCGCCCATGTTACAGCCTATGTCCGGTGAAGATAAAAATCAAACGGCATCACATCTCCGGTTCGTCACCCATTCCATCGCCAAACATGATGGTGCTTTCTTCCGCCGGCAGCTCTTCGACAGACCTTAGCTTGCGCTCGATCGCTCTCGAACGCACCCCTACCGTATCGATCTCTTTCGCCGCAGAATCGATCTTCTTTTTGATGCTGTCCATGACAGCTCCGTATTTACCGAACTCTGTTTTGACCGCACCCAGCAGCTCCCACACCTCATTGGAGCGGCGCTCGATCGCAAGGGTCCTGAATCCCATTTGCAGGCTTGAAAGGAATGCAGCGAGATTGGTCGGTCCGACAACCGTCACTTTGTAGGTATTCCTGATTGTCTCAAAGAGGTCCGCTCTCCTTACTATCTCTGCATACAGCCCTTCTGCCGGGACGAACATTATAGCAAAGTCTGTGGTCTTAGGCGGGTTGATGTATTTGTCATGGATGTCCTTCGCGGCTCTTTTGACAGATGATTCGAAACTATTCTCTATGCTCTTCATTTCATTCTCGGCAAGACCGGAATCATATGCGCTGATCAGCCTCTGATAATCCTCGGTCGGGAATTTCGAATCGATCGGGAGCAGCAATGTCTCGTTCATGCTGTTCTTATCCGGAAGCTTTATCACATAGTCCACGCGCTCCAGGCTGCCTTCTTTTACGGACCTCTGCGGCTCATACTGACCCGGAGAAAGTACCTGTTCCAGAATGGAACCGAGCTGGATCTCGCCGAGGTTGCCCCTCGTCTTGACGTTGGCAAGGACCTTTTTAAGATCATATACTCCGTCAGCGAGCTGCTTCATCTCTCCCAGCCCCCTGTGGACCTGCTCAAGCCTTTCGCTTATCAGTTTGAAGGATTCATCGAATCTTTTCTCAACGGTCGTTTTCAAATTCTCATCAACGGTCTTCCGCATCTCTTCGAGTCTCTTTTCGTTCTCTTCGCGGATATTTTTCAGCTGCCCGTCGATCGTCTGTTTCATCTTCTCCTGTTGAACACTGAGTTCTTCACGATTCTCTCGGGCATTCTTTGCGCTTTCCTCGCGGTTGCGGACGAACTCTTCGCGGATCATGGGGTCGAACCGCCCGAACGACGTTTCCAGTGAATCCAGCCGGCGTTCGATCCCTGTCGGCATGTCGCTCCGGTCTTTCTTTCTCAATACCAGAATCAAATCGGCCGCCATCAATATGCACAGTACCGCAAACATCGCGATGATCATTGTATCCATTCCCATCTCCTCTGCCTTCTTGGCGGTCTTCTTACCGCATATAGTATATTTATTCATTACAGGGGGGTCTCCGAATATCCCGAAACTGCCAAATGACCGCATGGTCAAAACAGGGTATTCAAAAGTGCGGTTGCGGCTGCTGAACCGGATCCTCCGGCGAATACACATACAAAAAAAATAATCACAACCCGGCAGGTCTTTCGGCCTGACGGGTTGCTTAAAAGGTTTTTAAAAGGTTTTTAACAAAGTTTATCTTGCCTTAGTTGTCGAATATGTTGATGTACCTGATGTTCTCAACTGTGATGACAGTCTCCTTACCGGCAACAACGTTTACGACGTTGACCGTTGAGAATCCTGTGGTCTCGATCACCGTGTACGCTCCAGCCGGCAGTTCGGTAAAGGTCTTGCTTTCTCCGTGCTTCAGTGTGAATTCTCCAATAACAACGTTACTGCTGTTCAACACTCTGTAGCCGAATTCATCAAGCAGATGAGCAGCTGATACATCTATGGCTACTTCCTGCAAATCGATCGCCGTGTGCAGGAAGAACAGCTGCGAGGCCATGTTGCCGGTTGCCCATGTAGCAATGTCCGCATGCGGGATGAGGATACTGCTGCCTGCGCTTCCCATGTA
>JAIRQG010000074.1 GCA_031256615.1 Candidatus Methanoplasma sp.
CGGGAGATCTTCGATATCCGATTTCCGGTATTCGATCGAGATCTTCACTATCCCGTTTTCCACGCCCACCCTCCTGATCCTCTCCCCGCTCACTCTGTACTCTTCATCCTCTTTTGATAATTCTTTTCTCACCAGCCTTAAAAATTCTGTCTGGGTCTCGATGTGCGGCGTCTTTTTCATAACAGACGCGATGGCGGAGGATATGGTCTCTTCATCAGGGATCTTGTGAGGCATAAAAGAGCATGCAGGTTGAAGATATTAACCGTTTCCGAACATGAAGATTATTAAGGTATTGCGCTTTTGGAAGGATAGGCGAGGGTAGCCGAGCTGGCCAAAGGCGCAGGACTTAAGACTCCAAAGGGAAGAAATTCTGTCCCGCAGGGGTTCAGGGGTTCGAATCCCCTCCCTCGCACTAAAATCCACACGAACCAAAGAATAATCCCTGTTGAAAAAATTATTATTCTATTGAGAATGCCATAGATAAAAACGGTCATTGAAATGAACAAATTCATGGAAACGGCATACAAAGAGGCTCTGGACGGAGTGTGCAAAAAACACGGAGGTCCATTCGGTGCGGTAATGGTCAAAGACAACAAAATAATTGCAAAAGGCCACAACGAGGTCCTCTTAAGGCACGATCCCACCGCTCATGCCGAAACTGTCACTATCCGAAAAGCCTGCAAAAAACTGAACACCATTGATCTCAGCGGTTGCGTACTGTACGTAACATCAAAACCCTGCCCCATGTGCAAAGGCGCGATACAGTGGAGCAGGATCAAAGATGTGGTGTTCTCCGGCGATTACGAGGATGCAAAAAAATTGGATTTCGACGATCTGCTTTTCTCAGATGGGTTCGATGAGGAAGATGACCATTGGTCGCAGGTCGACCAAGAGCATTTTGACAAATTGATCAATGCGTTCGAATCGTGCAGGAAAGAGATCAAATACTGACGGCCGGAGCCGGTGACTCTGTTTGCATGACCGTCACACATCATCTTCTTGCCTGCTGAGTGCGATCAGATCCTCTTTTTCATATCGGTTATGTCCCGGCAGCCTCTTTTTGTATTTCCAGCATTCGATGGCGTCCTTCAGGCTTCTTCCTTTGTTGTCGGCAAAGAAATCGCGAATGTATGTGTTGTACTCGAACTGTTTGTCGATTGCGGTCTTTCCTTTCTTCTTTTCAGCCGCGATCCGATGGTATTCCCGAACAGCATCCCCATAACTTTTTCCTGCGTTCGACCTCAGCCATTTCATGAAAACAACATTGAAGTGGAATCCTTTGCCGATCGTCAGTTCGAAAAAAGCACGGCGATCCTCAGAACAGACAAAATTGTTCTCTATCAAAGTATCTTCAGTGACCTCTCCGGCATGCGCAGATGATCTGCCTTTTGTTCTGGTTGTGATCTTTTCGCCGGTGTCGAGATAATGAGATATCCTTTCTGTCAGGGCGGCCTTTCCGCCTGCGGTCTGCAGACCTTCCTGTCTGCAGAAATCCGTCAATTCTTCTTTCAGATAGTAGTAATTCTGAAATGTCTTGCTGTCAAGCTGTCTGTTCAGATCGGGCCTATCGGTCATTTTCTCATCTGCGGAACCGAATCATCTTTTTGCATCCTGATGCACGAACCCGCGTGCATGGCGTTCATCCTGAAGTTCCGACCATGCTTCAAACCCTTTCTCGCGAAGAAGGGCATTGTCCTGTTCCAGCTGCGGGTAGTTCTTGAGAAACTCGGTGAAACGATGGCATGGGTAGCTTTCGCACAAGGCGCATATCTCGACGCCTTTTTCTTTTGCGCATATTCTCACGCCGCAATCGGGCCTGCCGCTCCCCTCTTTACATGAAACGCACGTCCCTTTCTCCGCCGTTTCTTTCAGGAAAGGCCAGAAACCGCTGCCGCCCGGAAGTAAATGGATTACATTTTCAAAGCCGGCCATTCTCATATTATCATACAGACATTTCGCCGCAGGTTGGATCCTAGCCTTGACCGCACAATTCTCGCAGTAGAGGCCGCAGTAGCAGATGTATTTCTTATCCATTTGATCACTCTTTCTTTTATGAATGGTCTGCAAAACATATAATGAAGGTGGTGCAAAGTGCACAATGAAACAGGTGAAAAACACATAATGAATTGACTAAATAACATATAATGAATTGACTAAATAACATATAATGAATTGGGTAAGAAACATATAATAGTACAAGTGTGGATACTAATCTATGGAAGACCCAATCACCATAAGCGATGATGAAATAAGAAAGCGCTATGTTCCGAGGGTTGTTGATGCAGAAATAAAAGAGATGCTTGAGATATTCGGTGCTGTCCAAATTTCAGGATGTAAGTGGTGTGGGAAATCATGGACGGGGGTGGCCCATTCCCAATCATCTGTTTATATCGGAAGCCCAAAGAACCGTGCATTAGCTGACACTGATCCGGATGCTGCTTTAAGAGGAGAGGAACCCCGTCTTGTAGATGAATGGCAAGATGTTCCCGCATTATGGGATGCGGCAAGACACAACATTGATTTTTCGGCCAGGAGGGGCATGTACATTTTTACTGGCTCCGTCACACCTCCTCTTGAATCGACCAGGCATTCAGGCGCGGGTAGGTTCGCGCCAGTGAAGATGAGGCCCATGTCTCTGTTTGAGGCAGGAGATAGCAGCGGCGCGGTATCTTTATCAAAGCTCTTTCAGGGAGAAAGGCCGGCGTCATCCATGTCTGAAGGCAGTTATATGAAGGTCGTGAAACTAATTTGCAAAGGGGGCTGGCCTGCAGGGCTGAATCAAGATGAGAAGAAAGCAATGCTCATATCCAAAAAATATGTGGAGATGATAATCAATTACGACTTCTCTAAATTAGATGGGGTCAAAAGGAATCCTGCAACTGTAAGGCGCATACTAAGGTCGCTGGCCAGGAACAATGCAACAGAAGCAAAGATATCGGTTCTTGCCAATGATGTACACGATGCAGACATGCCCATGTCTCCGATAACAGCAAGCGGATATCTGGATGTGCTGAAAAAGATATTCGTCATCGAGGAGCAGGAGCCATGGCTCCCAGATATCCGATCGAAGACCCGCCAGCGCACATCCCCTAAGAGGCATTTCGTGGATCCTTCTCTGGCGGCGGCCGCACTTAGGCTCGGTCCCGAAGCAGTCTTTCAGGATGTCGAGACAGCGGGGTTTCTGTTCGAATCCCTTTGCTACAGGGACCTGTGCGTCTATTCGGCACCCTTCATGGGCAATGTATACCACTATCGCGACGACAGTGGCCTGGAGGCAGATGCGGTCATAGAAGCCGATGACGGAAAGTGGGCTGCGATAGAGATGAAGTTGGGATACACGAAGGTGGATGCAGCGGCCGCCAATCTGATCCGCCTGAAAGAAAAGATGGTAGGCGGAGGCGCACCGGAACCCATATTCCTGATGGTGATCTGCGCCACTGCGATGTCATCATACGTCCGCAAAGAGGACGGAGTTTACGTTGTACCTATAGATTGTCTCGGCCCATGAGAACAGGCCAGGGCAAGATCGGTATATAGTTGGTAGTTAAGTATTCGAAAACAATTACAGTGTAAATATAACTTTATAGAGGCGTAAAATGGATAACGAGACAAAACTTCAATTTGTTACAACCTTCTCTGCCCTCATTACGGCCGCATTCGGCCTTGTTGCGGCATTGGCCTGGAATGAGGCGATAAAGGCTGCAGTAGGAATGTTCTTTGATACCAAAAACGAGATCTGGGGCATGCTGATCTATGCAATTCTGGTAACGATATTGGCAGTGGTGGTGACAGTGATCATAGTCAGGAACGTCAAGAAACTGTCGGACCAGATAAAGGCTGAAAAAAAAGAATGAATATCATTTTTTAAACGATTTCCCTCTTCTTCTTTTCTTGAAACGGTTCTCCACGTAATTCAAGGTATCCATCCCGTGGAGCTCGACGCTGGACGGCCCCGATCTGACGATGAATGATTCTTGTTTTCCTTCTTTCATGAAGACCGGGCTGTCGCTCTTCCTGCAAACGATCCTCATGACCCATTTTTCTTTATAGCTAGATAACCGGAAGGTGATGAAAGGAAGGAATTCATTTCCGATGTGTTCTCCTATGAGGTTTGTAAGATGGAGGCTGAGCTTGTCGCGGTTTTCGAAGCTCCAGTCATCCACTCCTATGACGGAACCGTCATCCGCGACCCCGATGAGCAATGTTCCGCCTCTGCTGTTCAGGAACGCGACCAGGGTCTTCAGGACAGCTCTCTCTATCTTCTCGTCTTTCTCCCCGGTTGAAAGATTCACCCTGAGCGTGGATTTGTACTCCACCTTCTCATTCTCGCCGCTGTGTATCGCCCTTTCGATCTCCGTCCTCTCATAATCGTCCACACACAGTATCGCATCGCTGGTCATCAGGTATTTCGTTACCGCTCTGCTGATGTTCGGGGAACTTCTGCCTATGCAGAACAGGATGGAGATGACCGCGGCGCCGAATATTACCGGGAGAAGCGTATCCACAGTTTCCTCAAGGGTCCCCGGCGGTATATCCAAAGCGAGGCACATGAAGTATTGCACCGTCCGCAATATGGTGAACAAAGAAAGCGCGGTGGAAAAGGAAACAAAAACGACCCGGAACAACCTCTCCATGGAGATGTCCGGCACGGTAGGCAGGAAAGAGTAGGCAAACATCAGACCCACAAGTCCCAGAACGACCCCCAAAAGACAGCTGATGGCGAGTTCGGAGATGTCTCCGCTGCCGTAGAGCCTTCCGATCACGATCAGTATCATCAGCCAGACCGTTACGAAGACCATCAGAGGCGGGATGTGTACCGTTTTCCTGTCGAACATCAAGGCATTGAGGAGCGCCAGGATCACGGGGACAGAAATGAACACCTCTCTGAACTTCCCGAAGAACACGCCTGCCAAAAGGATGACCGCGGAAAGAAGCAACATCAAAGCGTAGCTCGAATAGAGGAATCTG
>JAIRQG010000078.1 GCA_031256615.1 Candidatus Methanoplasma sp.
CGAGGAGCTCGCGGCGGAGATAGAAGGATCGGACGTGGTGCTGATCGAGGGAGGCGGGCATACGATGCCTCCGAAGAGATACGCAGAGGCCTTTTTGGAACATCTTGGAAGAAATCCTATACGCTCCGATCTCTGAAACAAATGCAATACCTGCAAAAAAGTAAAAGATAAAATTCGGGCGCGCGCTGTCAGAAAGAACAATACTGTTTTATCCCGACCCTTCACCGGGTTTGGCTGATGAAGCGGATCTTGCTTCCCGTATCTTCTCTGATATGCTTGATCTTATCACTCCGGTGCACGGCCAGGATTCATCCATGTAACCGATGAGTTCTATGATATCCGCATTTTCATCGGTCAGAGCGATGTATACTCTGCTCATGAACATGGAAACGGCATACGGGAAATCCCTGCATATCTCCGGCCGGTCCTTCCATATCCTGCACCTGTTATCCTCGTTTAGGAAAGCGCAGGGGTCCGTCTTGCTGAAAAGCAGCCTTCCGTCCGATGTCCTTACGATGTGTTTGGTGATGAAATCATGAAGAGGTATTCCCGCGGCGTACGCTATGCGGTCAACTTCATCCGGGCGCACAACTATGTTCGGCTGGTGGCAGCATCTGCCGCACATCTCACAGGGGAATCCGTCCTTGTAACTCATGCAAATGTCATATGCCAGATCCAGATCTTTTTCCATGTCGGGAGTGATCTTTTTCAGCCCCTGCAGTACATATTTCCCCTTATAGACTGCCATCGGAACACATCATCATGCCAAGAAGTTCACGAAACCGAACATGAATGCTATCACAGACGTCATGATGCCTGCTCCGGCGATCGCCATGTACTTGACCCTGTTGCTCGCGGGGGAGCGGTTTGCCACGCTGATAGCATATCCCCCCAGGGCAAGTCCTATCGCTCCCAGGACGGCGGCCGCTGCGGACAGATCAGGGAGAAGGAATACTATCACTGTGCCCGCCACACCGCAGACGAGGGTTATCAGCCCATACATTATTGGGTTTCTGGGAACATCATCATAGTCAGTATACATTTT
Source organism: Candidatus Methanoplasma sp. (assembly GCA_031256615.1). Classification (GTDB taxonomy): domain Archaea; phylum Thermoplasmatota; class Thermoplasmata; order Methanomassiliicoccales; family Methanomethylophilaceae; genus Methanoplasma. Next base: position 1,046 of record JAIRQG010000078.1, read on the forward strand.
CGATTGCACCTAGAACACTGATTCCGCTATTCTGATAAAGAGATTTCCCATAAAACTACCGTGTCGGACAATTTACTGATGTCTGTGTTTATATATGTCATTGACAAACCGAGGGCATAGAGCCAGAAAGAACAGAATCGGTCAGGGCTGCCGTTGTATCCTGCGTATGAGGCGAAGTCATATATAGAATATGAATGCTATATAGTATAAGCAGGGGATACGGGCTGTGGGGGGAAAAATGAGGAGGCAAAACAGTGTTATCAAAAAAACACAATGTGGAACATGAGTTAGTAATGCCGAAAAGCTATGCTAGCCTTTCTGAAGAAGAGACAGAATATGACGGCGGGTGTATCCGCTACTACTGTTATCCAGTATCAGTAAGTAAGAAATACACATATGTAGCCCCGAGCTACAAGTATTCTTACTATTACTACCCGTACTACTATGGCGGCTACTGGTGCTGAAACAGGTCAGTTTGAGATGTCTTAGGCAAAGCTGAGTTGTGTTGCGTCTGCAATGACAATTACACCAGCGGAAGCTATGCTCATAAGACCGTTCTGAATGGCATTCAAACCTTTTTTTTCTTTTTTTATTTCGGTCTCTCCGCAGCCGTTCGTGCTTTTCACGGACTCTCCGGCAGACCGCGTCCTCGGTCGTTCAGAAGAAGTATCCCAACCCTGCCTGCTCCATCCAATACTTGAGATATGTCGTCTTCTCGTATGTGATCCACGTCCTTACGGTCATGCCGCTGACAAGGTTGACCTCTCCGCCCTTGGAATCCTTTATTGTGTCTGCATCGAATCCGATGATGACTGTGAAGAAAGCACCGCTCTCTTGTATGCTGGCATCGCTGCTGATGCTTATGACCTTCCCTTTCAGGGAACCGTATTCGGTCTGCGGCAGGCCGTCCACTGCGAAACTGCACTCCTGACCCGCGTCTATTCTGGACCTTTGGTACGACGGGATGCGCAATTCGATCATTTTCATGCTTTCCAAACCGTTTATGCTCCCGACCTGCGTCCCGGAAGACAGTATCATCCCTTTGCTGACGAATGTGTCAAAGTGAACTGTGCCAGGGCTGACTGCGGTAAGGTCGTATTTTAAAAGATTGTTCTTATATATCCTCAAGTTCGCATCTGCACTGGACAAAGAAGTGGATAGGGTGCCCCTTTCGGTCAGCAAAGATGTTCTTGTTTGATTATTGAGAGAATCTATCATTTCCTGATTGCCGTTGTATGTATCAAAGCTAGAACGGTAATTTTGGAACATGGCATAGAATTCTCTCTGGTCCCCTGTGTTGAAGAACGGCTGTTCCGGATTGCTTTTGTTCGTGGCGTCGATCATCGTGTCGATATACCCTATCCTGTCGCTGAGCCTTTTCCTTTCGTTCTCCGATGTGGAGATCTCCAATTCCACACCGGTCTTATCGAAGGATAAGATCACATCGCCCCTCTCGACGGCGTCCCCTTCTTTCACATTGATCTCAACCACCGTTCCGGTCACTTCGGGCATTATCACGAACCTATCCTCTGTGATGATGAGCCCTGTCGATTCTACCTGTTCTGATCTGACCGAGAAAGAGCTCCATACCAATATGATTGCGAGCAGGGTTATGATTATCGCTGTGAATATGTAAGCGAACTTCGGAGGGTTCCTGAGATACAGCAGGCGGCTGTCGCTCAGCTTCGATAGGTCATACTCGCCGAATCTTTTCATTTGACTGTCTCCACGAACACATCTGCCGATATCCCCGATTGTGTTTCTCCGACATATACGGTGTACATATCGTCCTTCAGAGCGATATCGTTCTCAAAGGCATACACATGTATCTTCCAATATGCAATTTGGAGGCCGGCGGCATCTCCTCTGTATCTTGCCAATATGCAATTCTCCGCTCTCATCAGCTCTTTGAAGGAGTAAGGGGAATCCACTGATTGAGGGGATTCTTTTAATTGGACCATGATCCTTGTGACCTGTATCGGCTGCATATTCTCAAATACGGTCCTTGAATGAATGATGGCAGGGCCGTACGGCGTCAGTTTTTTTGATTTTACAAAGGAAATGAGCATATGCAGAGCCTTCTGGATCTCGCTGTCATCTTTTTGCTTGAGTTCCCGAAACATCACTTTATTGAGCTTCAGGGTTTTGTTCTCTTCTATCTCTATAACTTTAGCCATATTCCACCTCATCTCCGTAATTCACTTTTTTCTCGGGCTTGTTTTTAATGTCGTCCTTCTTGATCTTTATCGGTTCTCCCGTCTGGCTTTTCCAAAGCTCCGCATACATTCCGCCGGCGGACAGCAGCGACTCATGGGTCCCGGATTCGATTATCTCTCCTTTATCCATGACATAAATAAGGTTACACTTTCTGATCGTGCTCAGCCTGTGTGCGATGATGAGCATCGTCGTGCTGCTCAGTTTATTGAAGATAGTATCGTAAATATTCTGTTCCGTTATGAAGTCCAGACTTGACGTGGCCTCATCCATGATGATGAAATCCGGGTCCTTGATGAGAGCTCTTGCCAAGGCGATCCTTTGCTTCTCTCCTCCGGAAAGGCCCCCTCCGCTCTCGTCGAGCATTGTGTTGTAATTGCTGGGAAGCTTATTGATGAACTCTTCACAGCCTGCATTTCTGCAGGCGGTCGTGATCTCTGACGGAGTGGCATTCGGTTTACCGATCAGGATGTTATCCCTGATGGTCCCGCTGAACATCTCTACGGTCTGCGGTACGCAGCCGATCTTTTCCCTTAAGGAGAACGCATCTATGGTGTTCAGTTCCCTGCCGTTGAATTTCACCATCCCCTCTTCGGGAAGGTAGAACTTCAAAAGAAGTTTGGACAGAGTTGTCTTACCTGACCCCGACCTGCCTACTATGGCCACCTTTTTGCCTTTTGGTATGCGGAGGTTTATGTTCTTCAGAACAAGAGGTCTCGATCCGTATCTGAAAGAAACGTTTACCATCTCGATGTTGCCGAGGCCGTCGACAAATGCCATTGTATCCTTTCCGGATTCTATGTCTTCTTCTTCATCGACCTCATATATCTCAGACAGACGTTTCAGAGATATGTTCGCTTCCTGTATGGTCAGCTGAAGGTTCACCAGACGGTTGATGGGGTCCGTAAAGAATCCTGCTAATGAGGAGAAAGCGACAAGCGTACCGAGGGTTGTGTCTCCGTTTATGACGAGGAATCCTCCCAGAACCAGCAATCCGAGGTTGCCTATCCCTCCTGCAAAAGTGGATAGTGTTTCCTGCACATTCGAGAGAACACCGCTTCTGAAGTTGAGTTTCATCATTTTGATGTATTCTGTTTCTATCTTCTCCATCATATAATCTTCAGATGAATTTGTCTTGACGGTCTCTATGCCTTTCAGGCTCTCGATCACTTGAGAGTTCAGACGCGCTCCCTGCTCCATCATCCTCCTGTTGAGTTTCTTGTAAGGTTCCTTGAACACGAATATAAGCACCGCGCTTATTGCCGTCAGCAGAAGGATTATCCCGAAGAGAGCGACGTTCATTGTATAGAGTATGACCCCGACGATCACCACCATCGAGACATCGATGAAAGCTGTGAGTGCAACGCTTGTCAGTACCTCTTTGACAACGCTCGCGTCCTGAAACCTCGTGAGAATGTCCCCGGTCCTTCTTGAAGCGAAGAAATTCATCGGCAGTCTGAACACGTGCTTGAAATATCCAAGCATCAGCGGGATATCGATCTTCTGAGAAAGATAAAGGATAAGGTGCTGCCTTAATGCTCCCAGCGCTGCCTTTGTCACGAGGACTACCGTCAAAGCTATCGCCATCAGTACCAGCTGGTTAGACTGGCTGTAAGGTATGATCTCATCGATCAGGACCTTATTGAACATGGACACCACGATGCCGAATATCGTCAGGATGACCGATATCGCGACTGCGGTCAGGAACAGCTTCCAATGCGGCCTCATCAGGCCGATGAAACTCGACAGAATGCCCTTGGAGCCTTCCTTGCTTTGAAGGAAGTTCTCATTGGGGGCCATCATCACGAGGACCCCGTCAAAGTCTTTCATGAAACCGCTGACGGTCCTCTCTGTTATTCTGTCCTTTGCGGGGTCCATGCATTTTAGCCTTCCTCTGCTGGATATCGAGTCGATGACGACAAAATGTGCAGTGCCGTCCTTTCTTACGGTTCTCGCGACAGCGGGAAGAGTGAAATTTCCTTTCTTGAACGACGCGGGATCGATGCGGACAGCCTTCGTTTCAAATCCGAGCTTATCCACGGCTTCTGTTATCCCTTTGACGGTCGTCCCTGCCATATCCGTCCCGAGAAGTTCCCTCAGTTTCACGATGGTTATCTCTCGCCCGTAGAATGAGCATATGCTTGCTACACATGCCGCCGCGCAATCGGAAGAATCGTGCTGTTGTACGTGAGGATATTTCACATGCCAGTATATCAGACGGAAGCATATATAAATTCCATATACACTATATTTGTAAGTAGTAGAAATGGGCTGCGGAAAGAGGAAAGACGGTTGGTTTTGTTGGCAAAAGCCTCTCTTGCGGCGAGATTCTGATCGTTATGGACGGCTCATTTTCTGCGCCCTTTTTCCGCTGTCCCGCTAACTGTCAAAGAGACCGTTAAGAAGGTAAACGGAAGAGACATTCCATCTTTACTCTGACGGCACCGAACCGCATTGTCTCGTCCTTCCTTTCCAAGCTCACAAGTTTGAATCCGCTGAATAACTCTTTCATTTCTTCTTCTGTATAATATCTGTACCTGATGCCATTGCCTCTTGTGTTCTCGTCGGCGCCTCCGGCCCTCATATCCTCCACGGCAAAGGTCCTTGTAAAAACGAGTCCGCCCGGCACCAGGATGCGGGATATCTCTCCGACCGCGCCCCTCAGCTGCGTTCCGTCCAGGTGTTCCAGGACATGCACCGCAGCGACCGCGTCAAAGGATCTGTCGGGGAACGGCATGCGGTCGCACTCCGCAAGAGTGAATTTCGCTTTATCACCGAAAACGCTTATGCAGTAGCTTATCGCCGACGGCGAGAAATCAAGTCCGGTCACGTCCATTCCCATTTTTATCAGGGCTGCCGTTGTCTTTCCGGTCCCGCACCCGATATCCAATATCTTCAATCCGGGTTCAAGGTCGATGTCTATTTTCCCGATCCCTCTCCAAGGCCGCTTGTGTTCTTTATAGAACCTCTCCCAGCAGTCGAGCTGCCGGTTGCTTACCTGGCATTCGGAAAAATCATCCATACAGTAGAAAACATTCTAATAAATAAGAAAACCCGCATAAGGAAAAACACACCGGCTTATGCCGGAAGGTGGTAATAGTGTACTGGAACGCTGACGTCGAATGTATGC
>JAIRQG010000085.1 GCA_031256615.1 Candidatus Methanoplasma sp.
TGGGAGATAATGACCACCCCCGTTGAGCACGTAAGCGAAAATGCCATGCTGGATGACGCTTTGGAGATCATGAGAAAACTGGATGTCATGACTGTACCGGTCGTCGACAGCAAAATGGCCCTCGTCGGGGTAGTGGGGATGAAGGAGATCATCGACAACCACTGGAAGACCGATACCAAAAGCTTCGGTGATTTCAAAAAGAGCTCAAAGGCCCAGATATCCATCAGCAGCGCATACACGGGCGCGGTCAGGACCATCGATTGGGATGAGACGCTGGGCGCGGCCGCGTCGCTGATGGAGGAATATAATGTCTCCACGCTGCCGGTGATCGAAGGGAAAGACCTGGTCGGAGTGCTGACGGAGTTCGATATCGTCGAATTGATATCCGCGAGCAGGGAAAGGGAATCCCTCTTTGTACAGATAAGCGGGCTTGACGATGAGGACAAGTTCTATGCGGATGCTATGTATGCGGACATCGAGATGGAAATGACCAAAATTTCCAAAATATACAAACCTGAATCGCTGACGATACACATAGCCAAGTACAACGAGGAGATAGGAAAGGAAGGCGGAAGGAAGAAATACAGTCTTTCCGGCAGGCTTTTCATACACGGGACAGTGATCGACCTGAAGGAAGTGGGTTGGGACCTTGTGAAAGCGAACAGCGACCTCGTAAAAAAAATGGGGCAGCAGGTGACCGCAATGAAAGATTCCAACGTCTCTTTCCGCAAAAGAAAAAAGTGATCCTTTAAACTATTTCCTTACATATTTTAAAGCATAATGAGGAAAAAACATGTTTGGCCGCAAGAAAACCACCGTTCCGGAGTGGGCTTTCCCAATGGATGAAGGCAGATACTCCGCATTCATATCAGCAGTTGATGATTATTTCAAGCGCAGAGGCGGCACCTATAATATCGATGAGGGGACAGTCTATATCGGAAGCAGGAAATTTGGGCTGATCAACCTTGTTCAGATGTGTGCCAAGAGGAGCCCCGAAGAATATCCGGAAATGGCAGAGCACCACTTCACACTGATGTTCGAGAGCGAAACCTTCGAAGCAGGTCTGGCACTTGATGACTTTGAAAAGATAAAACAATACATCGGCGTCCGGCTTTACGGCAAGGAATACATAGCCGGTTTTGGCAAGGACATCATGATCTGCAGGCCCTTTGCCGAAGGCGTCTTTGCCGCGCTGATCTTTGATTTGCCGCAGACAGTCAGGAACATCTCCCGTTTCAATGCGGACAAATGGAACAGGTCCGATGATGAACTGTTCGACATCGGCATTGAAAACATACGGCGCAGCTACCGATTGGAAACGCAGGAAGTCGAATTAGGCGGAGACACAGTTTTTACCATAGAAACGGAACATTTTTTCGCTTCGAATATTCTGTTCGATATAGAGCAGAACAAAAGGTTCCTCGGCAAAGGCGGAGCCTTGATCGCCATCCCCACACGGAGTCTGGCGGCGATATATCCCATCAACGATATGAGAACCATGAGCGTGCTGACGACATTTTTTGATTTTGTTCCGAAATTTTATGCGAACGGCCCGGGCTCGTTGACCGACCAGGTCTTCTGGTATCATGATGGTCGGTATGAACCGCTCGATTATGAAACCGGCAAAAAAATAAAGTTCACGCCGTCGGAAGCATTCATGTCGCTGCTGAACGGCGGGCTGGAATAAAGCACGGCGGCAAGCACCCGCTGTGCCGTTTCCGGCTTTGCCGCCGGTTTCCGCAGGGCCTCTTTCATTTCCTCTTCATAACCTTTTTTTATATCATTCCGATTAACTGTCTGTTCAAAATGTCACAGTATGATTCAGTATCTGTCGAGAGACGATGGCAGAAAATGTGGAAGGAAGAAGAGATATACCGTTTTGATCCCGGCTCGGACAAACCGGCATACAGCATAGACAATCCTCCGAGATACACATCAGGGCCTCTCCACCTTGGGCACGCCACAGGATATTCTCTCATCGATTTCGCTGCGAGATACAAAAGGATGAGGGGTTACAATGTATTCTTCCCGCTTTGTTTCGATGTCAACGGCACCCCTATAGAGGTAAAAGTGGAAAAGAAGCACGGCATCACGAAACTGGATCTCCCGAGGGAGGAATACAGGAAACTGTGCAGCGAATATGCCAACGGGTTCATCGATGAGATGACGCATCATTTTGAGATAATGGGGGAGAGCATGGACCCCAGCATCTATTATCAGACAGACGCTCCCTATTACAGACGCATAACGCAGATATCCTTCGTGGAGCTGTTCAACAGAGGCCTTGTGTACAAGGGAGAGTTCCCTGTAAATTGGTGTCCGAGATGCATGACAGCTCTGGCGGATGCAGAAGTGGATCACAAAGACAACACGACAAAGCTGAATTATGTGAAATTCGCGGTCGCAGACAGCGACAGTCACGTGATGATCGCGACCACCAGGCCGGAGCTGATATGCACATGCAAGGTCGTGGCCGTCCATCCCGATGATAAAGAGAAACAGCACCTTGTGGGCAAACATCTCATAACTCCGATATACGGCCGCAGAATAAAGGTGATCGCTGATCCGAAGGTCGATCCCGGGTATGGGACCGGGAATGTCATGATATGCACCATCGGAGACAAGGATGATCTCGAATGGGTCATGAAATACCATCTGGAAATGGAAAAGGGGATCGATGAGACAGGAAAGATGACAGAGATTGCCGGCAAATATGCGGGCATGCCTGTGAAAGAGGCAAGGGAATCCATCATACGCGATCTCAAAGAGACAGGTGCGCTTGTCAAACAGGAAGACGTGCCTCAGCAGGTCTCGGTCTGCTGGAGATGCAGTATGCCGGTGGAATATCTCCAGGTTCCCCAGTGGTTCCTAAGGACGATCAAGCTCAAAGAGCAGGTGCTCAGCAAGGCCGATGAAATAAGATGGTATCCCGAATTCATGAAGATAAGACTTCAGGATTGGGTCAACTCTCTGGAATGGGACTGGGTCCTGAGCAGACAGCGTATTTTTGCGACCCCGGTCCCTGTTTGGGAATGCGACGACTGCGGGGAGGCGGTCTGCGCAACGGAAGAACAGTGTTATGTGGATCCCACTTCGGACGCACCCCCCGTTGAGAAATGCTGCAAATGCGGCGGCAGGCTGACCGGATGCACCGACGTGTTCGACACATGGATGGACTCCTCGGGTTCGAGCCTGTACAACACATTTTGGAAAAGAGATGAGGAACTTCACAAGAAATTCTTCCCGATGAGCATGAGGCCGCAATCCCATGACATCATAAGGACGTGGGCATTCTATTCCATACTCAGATCGGAACAGATAAAACAATCCCGTCCCTGGGATGATATCATGATCCACGGGTTCATCATGGCTCCGGACGGAACGCCTATGCACTCATCCGTCGGGAACGTCATAGATCCCATCCCTATTCTGGAGAACTACGGTGCAGACGCACTCAGGTATTTCGCGGCATCCTGCTCGCTCGGTACGGACCATGCGTTCAGAGAACCGGATGTGACAAGAGGGAAGAAACTATCCAACAAGATGTTCAACATAGGGCAGTTCGTCGGCAGGTTCTTCGACGGCAAACCCGCTGCGGCAGGCGAACTCAGAGAATCCGACAGGTGGATCATAAGCCGCTATTCTCAGACGGTAAAGGCTGCAACAGAATATCTCGAGATGTATCAGTTCGATAAAGCGCTAAAGGAAATGGAAGGATTCATCTGGCATGACCTTGCCGATAACTACATAGAAATGGTGAAGGCAAGGAAAGATCCGGCGGTAAGATACACCCTCTATAACGTCTTCCTCGGAAGCATAAAGATGATGGCGCCGTTCATGCCGCATGTGACTGAGGATGTGTATCAGGAGCATTTTGCTTCCTTTGAGGGGGCAAAGAGCATCCACATATCGGATTGGCCGACCCCCATCTTCATCGATGAAGAAGCTATCAGGATCGGCGGTTCGATCACCGAGATCACATCTGCCCTAAGGGCATGGAAATCCGAGAGGAAGATGCCTCTCAATGCTGAACTGTCAAAAGTGGAAATAATAGGCGACGATGCCCCGGCATTGGAAAAAGGGTCGCAGGATATAATCGAGACATCGAAGATCAAAGAACTCGTCTTCTTAAAGAAGGCCGAGCTGAAAGAAGAAGTGACCGCCGTAAAGCCGGTACACTCGAAGCTTGGCCCGGCGTTCAAAGGGCAAGCAAAAAGCATTGTCTTGGCTCTTTCGGCGCTGTCTCCGAAAGACGCATTGAAAGCGATGACGAAGGACGGGCTTGAGCTTGAGGTCGGCGGAGAAAAGATAACTCTGCCGCAGGAGTTCTGGGAAACGGAGAAAAGACTGACGCTCGACGGCAAAGCGGTCGAGACGATACAGCTCGGGAACACTCTGATAGTGGTGGAGATCTGACCTCGGATCAATCCGAATGTATCTTCACCGTGACCTTCTTCCCTTTGTATTTTACCTTGGGAAGGTCCATCATCATCCTGTTGCCGAAATCCCTGTGAACCTCTATCACCGATGAGCTTGCCCCGACATCGATCTTGCCTATTGCGAAATCTCTTATCTTGGCCGCTTTAATGAGATGCTCGGCGAGACCGACCTTCCCCAGGTCGTCGTTCTTGCCGAGGTTCACTTGGAACTTCACCATCCCGTATACGTCGGCGAGCTGATCGTAATCGATGACCTTTCTGATGGTGTCCTTTGTTCCTTCTTCTGCCTCCGGGACCTCTCTCTTCTCGATGTTCATCTCTGTCCTGAGTTCGAACTCTCGGATCAGATGTTCTTCTTCAGAGGTCACGAAGGATATGGCCACACCCTCTTTTCCGGCCCTTCCCGTACGCCCGATCCTGTGGATGTATGTCTCGACATCATCCGGCATGTCATAGTTAATGACGTATGAAATGTCATCAACGTCCAATCCTCTTGCGGCAACATCTGTCGCAATGAGTATCTGTATCTTATCCTCTTTGAAATCCTTGAGGACCTTCTCTCTCTTCGTCTGCGGCATATCGCCGTGGATGGCCTTCACTTTGTAGTTAAGGCTGGTAAGCCTTTCGTCGAGGACATCGACCATCTTCTTTGTCTGGCAGAATATTATCGCTTTCGGTTTGTCGATGTCAAGGATCCTTGTGAGCGCCCAGGATTTGTTCCTTCTTCCCACAGATATGAAATACTGTTTGGTAAGGTCGAGGACGACCTCGTCCCGAGAGACGCTGATCTCCTTCGGTTTGATCATGTAGTCGCTTGCCAGGCGCTTGACGTCCTCCGACATGGTGGCCGAGAACAGCATCGTCTGTCTGTTTTTCGGCATCGCCGACAGTATATCTTTGATATCCTCGATGAATCCCATGTCCAACATCCGGTCGGCTTCATCAAGGACCATTATCATTATTTCGCTGAGGTTGAGGATGCCTCTGTTGATCATATCCTTGACCCTTCCGGGGGTTCCGGCGATTACGTCGGCGCCTTTCTCCAGCCTTTTGATCTGCCCCTCGATGCTTGCTCCGCCGTAAATGGGAACGCACTCATGTTTCGTATATTTGGCAATCTCTGTGATCTGGTCAGACACCTGATTCGCAAGCTCCCTTGTAGGAACAAGCACTATTGCCGTAGGGAGCTTCTGCATCGGCACTGTTCTCTGAATAATTATGGTGCCGAACGCCCCGGTCTTTCCCGTTCCTGTCTGAGCTTGAGCGAACATATCGGTGCCCTTCAGGCCAAGCGGAACAGCCTCCGTCTGTATCGGAGTCGGTTCTTCCCATCCCATGTCTTCCATTGCTCTTACGATATCTTCTGATATCCCTAAATCTGTGAACTTTGAGATCATCTATACATCACTGATCTGAATCCAAACCGCCTGCGACTATAACGCAGACACCTCTGTTTCATGCCTAATAACTCCCCTAGCATTATATACTTACCTTGAGAAAACGGGTCTGTCGAATATAGGATAACCTTTTTTAGAAGAGAGGTTTATCTCTTATTCTTGTTATTATGAAGGTTGGGTTTGATAACGAGAAGTACGTCCGGGTGCAGTCCGAGCATATCAAGGAAAGGATCGACAGGTTCGGCGGAAAACTTTACCTTGAATTCGGAGGGAAACTTTTCGATGACAATCACGCTTCCCGCGTGCTTCCAGGCTTCAGACCAGACAGCAAGATAAAGATGCTCATGCAGATCAAGGACAGCGTCGAGGCCATAGTGGTCGTGAACGCGGATGACATCGCCAAGAACAAGGTAAGAGGGGATCTCGGGATAACATACGACATGGAAGCCCTGAGGCTCATCGATTCTTTCAGAGAAAGGGAGATGTTCGTCGAGAGCGTTGTGCTGACGCAGTACTCCTCCCAGCCTGCCGCGATAATATTCGAGAAACGGCTGAAAGCGCTGGGCATCAAAGTGTACAAACACTATCAGATCAAAGGATATCCTCTGGACGTTGAGAACATCGTTTCCGATGAAGGATACGGAAAGAATGATTTCGTAAAGACGAGCAGACCGCTCGTCGTCATAACCGCTCCGGGCTCAGGGAGCGGCAAGATGGCCGTATGCCTCTCTCAGCTCTACCATGAGAATAAGAGAGGAGTATCATCGGGATACGCCAAGTTCGAGACGTTCCCCATGTGGAACATGCCTCTTAAACATCCGATCAACATCGCTTATGAGGCGGCAACCATCGACCTTGCCGATGTGAACATGATAGATCCGTTCCATCTTGAAGCATACGGGGAAAGAGCGGTCAACTACAACAGGGACATAGAGATATTCCCTGTGCTGAATTCGATGCTGGAGATGATATTGGGAGAATCGCCTTACAAATCGCCCACGGACATGGGAGTGAACATGGCCGGATACTGCATCACAGACGAAGAGATTGTATCATACGCTTCGAAGATGGAGGTGATAAGGCGCTATTACGACCTTCTGAAAGGGAGGAAACAGGGCACAGCATCCGATGAGATGGTCTCGAAGATGGAGCTGCTCATGACGAATGCGACGATCAATCCTCAGGAACGCAGTGTGATTCCCGCTGTTATGAAAAGGGCGG
>JAIRQG010000120.1 GCA_031256615.1 Candidatus Methanoplasma sp.
TACGACGGAATGGAATCTTTTACAGATGATGGCGAAGCGCAGCGCGTGATAAGGCTCTTCGTCAGCTCAACGGGAAGCAAGAACAACACCGTGAAAGCATTGGAAAAGGAATTCGGTAACGAAGAGGCAGTGCTGAGGGAAGAGATCCAGTTCTCGTCGGAAAGGAAGTACAGTGCGGTGAGGATATCTTCCGGAGATATCTCTCGAACAATATTCATGGGCGCATGGCCCTTCCTCAGAGAGTACGTGAAAGATGAGGATATATCATCAAAGATATCAGAACTTTCTAAGAAAGGTCTAAGAACGGTCGTCCTTTGCGAAGGTCAAGACGTTCCGCTCTATTCCGGCGATGAGCCTGCGGTACCCGAACTAAGATTGGTTGCACTGGTTTCGATCAGAGATGAGGTCAGGCCGGATTGCAGGGAGATAATAGACGAGTTCCAAAAGAACGGCATGGACCTTAAGGTGATATCCGGCGATGATCCGGAAACGGTCAACGCTCTGTTCTCTCTTGCCAATATCTCAGGGGACAGGAACATAATCTCGGGAGATGAACTCGCGGCGCTGCCGGAGGATAAATTCGATGAAACCGTTCTCAGAACGAACATCTTCGGGAGGATGAAGCCCGAACAGAAGGAGATGGCAGTAGCATCTCTCAAAAAAAGCGGGCGGTATGTGGCAATGGTGGGCGACGGCGTCAACGATGTAAGATCGCTTAAAACAGCCAATGTGGGAGTGGCTCTCCAAAGCGGCAGCGGCGCGGCAAGAGGCGTTGCCGATATGGTCTTGGTGGACGATAACTTCTCGGCTCTTCCAAAAGCGATAACCGAAGGGAAGAAGACCGTCACCGGGATGAGGGACATTCTGCGTCTGTATCTGACAAGGAATTTCGTGATTGCAATACTTGTGGGGGTGCTCCTGCTTGCGCTGGGAAGGTTCCCGATGCTGCCTGTGCACAATGCGTTCTATGCCCTTGCATCGGTGTCATTCGCTGCGTTCTTAATGGCGATATGGGCCAGACCATCGAACAATAAGGCACTGATACTCCCCGGGGTCCTCAGATTCTCGATACCCATGGCGGTGATGATAGCCGGGTTCGGGTTGGTCGTGTATGCTGTGTTCCTGCATTACACCGGGAACGGGACCTTCGATCTGGGATATGATTTCTATTATGGTATGTATGAGGGATACGGAAGTTCGCCGATGTGGAATGACTGGAGCGGATTCTGGGCGCACATGTCTCCCGGCAACGAGAGCTTCGGAGAAGTGACCGCAAGGAACGCGATGCTGATATTCCTTATGCTTACGGGGATATCCCAGCTGCTGTTCATCTATCCTCTGGCAAGATTCTACTCAGTGGACGGGATTGTTTCCAAGGACCTTAAACCTACAATACTGGCTCTTCTGCTGTTCGGACTCGTGGCGCTTGTGTATGAGGTACCTCAGGTAGCGGTGGGCGTGGCCTCGCTTGCATTGTTCCCCATAGAATATTATCTGATGATAATCGGTTTCGTGATATTGTGGTTCCTCATCGCTGTGTTCTTGCTGAAGAGCCGGCCCATGAGGAAGATATCCGATGCGGCAGAATCCGCTTACCATAGGTCGCTTGAAGCGGAGACCGAGAAAGAAAAGTGATCACGGACGGTATTTTCCGGATTTGTACATCCCGATCATGACATGGGATGCCATCCTCGCATCCGACAGCGCGCGGTGGTCCTGTTTGTCGCCGATGCCCGCCGGATCGCCGGCGACGATCGTTTTGTACGCATGATCAAGTTTTGGGAACCTGTAACTGACGCCGTAGTATTCGCTGGGAAGCTTGCACACGTCCGTGGCAGCCTTCATGATGTCTGTGCACACATTGAACATCCCGCTCAGATGCCAAGGCTCTCTGAAAAGGAATTTGTCCATATCGAATGCCGTGTTGTATGAGGTCACGGTCCTGCCTTTCAGAAGTCCGGTGACATCCTCTTTCACTTTAAAGAGAGGCCGCGCCGCGGCCACGTCATCCAGGGTAAGGTCGGTGTTCTCGAAGATCCAAGCTTTGGTCCTGTGTTCTTCCCATTCCGTCACGTCATAACCCACAACTGAGGAATACACATCCCTCACGACCCCTCTGCCGATATCCGCTGAGCAGATGCCGACATCCACGACAAGGTCCCTCGGTCCGCCGTCAAGTCCCGTTGTCTCCGTGTCGATGACATAGATCTCTTTGGGGATGCTGAAATAATCCTCTATTTTCATTATATTACGTCCGACCCATTCTGAATAGGGTCGAGCATTTTTATGACCATCGCCATGACCGCGAGCATCACGGCGGCGAGAACCGCGGAAATGAGCATCACAACGGTTGTCAATGTGTTTCCGCCGGCAGATCCCTCATCTTTTGAAACAGGCTCCTCTGTCTTTAAGACAGGCTCCTCGGTCTCAAGATTTTTCATATCGGAGAAGCTCATCACGATGTTCGTTGTCAAATTTTTGAACACGTGCCTTACAACGTTGCCTTCCGAAACGGAATGATGATCGGGAGTCACCGTGGTATCCATATCTGGGTTGCTGCCGTCCGGATCGCATTTGTAGAACATTATTCCGGTCTTTTCCATATCGTAGATGTCGGAAGATGTTACAATGATAAGTTCGCCGCCCATTTTGATTTCCTTCCCGTTGGGGAAGTCAGCCTGAATGTCCTGAACATCCTGATAGTATATCTTCACGGTGTTTTCCGAGGCGTACGACGCAGAGGATGCAAAAAGGGCTACAACTATGAATATCACCAATACTAAAATTGATGCTCTCAGCCCCCGCATATAGTAGAATATATCTTCAATATATAAGAAAGGATTTCATAAAATCAAAATAAGGGCAAGCTTTTCTCTGTATCATGAGCGCGAAAATAACGATAGGAGGCAAAGAGCACGACGTCCCGTGCGGTTCGACCATCTGCGATGCAGTGCGTACGCTCGGTTTCGCACCGGATGCGTTCATATTCATGGCGGACGGAAAACCTGTCCCTATGGATACCGCGATGATCGACGGCACGGCTGTAAAGACCGTCAAGGTGGCTTCAGGAGGATGAGATATCCTCTATCTTTTTCAGATCCAGTCCGTATTCCTCTGCGATCTCCAGCAGCGAGTCCGCGTTGTTTATGAAGGCGTCCGTCAAAGTAGGGCCCTCAAGCTTCCCGCCTGTGGTGGAAAGAGAATCCTCTTCCGGGAACCTCAGGTATGCATAAGGTATAGTTCCGATGAATTCCATGCCCGTAAGCTCTTTGATCTTCTCAACAGCGCCCCCGAGTATTGAAGGATCGCCTCTGAATCTGTTTATTATGAATCCTTTCAGAAGCGGACGGACATCCTCCGGCATAAGCAGCCATGTTCCGTACAGGGCGGCGAAGGCCCCGCCTCTCTCGATGTCCCCGACGAGGATCGCGGGGATGCGGCGTTCTCTCATAATGCCGGTGTTCGCAAGATCCTTTTCCAAAAGATTCAGTTCGACAGGGGACCCGGACCCTTCGCAGACAACGGCATCATGTTTTGAGGACAGTCTGTCAAAGGCCTCGCATGCTTTCCTCATCACAGCCTTCCTGTTCATAGGGTCGGCATCGGAAATATTTTGAGATTCGCCGTTCACGATCAGCTGAATGGTCCCATTCCCGGACGGTTTCAGCAGCACCGGATTCATATCGTTCGACGGTTCGACCCCCGATACCCAGGCCTGGAACGCCTGTCCCATCCCGATCTCGCGGCCGTCCTTTGTAATGAACGAGCTGATGGAAAGATTAGAGGCTTTGAACGGTGCCACATTTACGCCCTTTTTATAGAGGTATCTGCAATACAACGCGGCAACGGTGGTCTTGCCTGCGCCGGAAGAAGTGCCAAGGAAGATGACCTTCATTGCTCTTCCCCCAGTATCTCCATCAATTTTTCGATATCCATATTATTCTCGAATGCCGATGCCAGCTTTTCTAGGTTCTCTTCTATGAAGTCGTCGTAATCTCTGGGCGGAGATGCGGAAAGTATGTTCTCTCCCCCTTTGACGAAGGACAGGAAGAATCTTCTGAAAGAAGGTCTCTCAAGCACCCCGTGGAGATACGTTCCGAACAGCATGTCTTCCTCTCTGACCGAACCTTCTGTCTCGTCCCCGGTAAAACGTTCTATCCTGAAGAGCGGTTCTTCATGTACCTCGCTTACGCCCATGTGTATCTCGTAGCCGGTGACCGGCTCTCCGGTCTTAAGAAGAATGCCGTCGTTGAGAACGGTCCTTTTTTTGTACTCATCCCATCTTGTGATATTGTCAAAGAGGCCAAGCCCCTCATATGTTCCAGGCTGCTCCCTCTCTATGCCGTTGGGGTCTTCCAGAGAGCGGCCCATCATCTGATAGCCGCCGCATATCCCCAGTATGGGGATCTTGCCTTTTTGTTCGGCGATCGTTTTATCCAGACTCTTTTCTTTCATCCAGATCAGATCTCCGACGGTATTCTTCGTCCCAGGTATTATTATCGCTCCGGACCCGGCCAGTTCTTCGGGTTCGGTGACGAATCTTACCGTGGTGTCCTCCAGGTAAAGCGGATCGATGTCAGTGAAGTTGGATATCCTCGGCAGCCTTATCACGGATATCTTCATGTTTCCGCTGCCTTTGACCTTCATGTCCCTGAGGGCTTCGGAATCCTCATGAGGCAGTTCCAGCTCTATGTGCGGGATCAAGCCTATCACGGGGATGTTCAGTATCCTTTCGAGCTCCTTTGCTCCCGGAGCGATCTTTGTGACATCTCCCCGGATATTGTTCAGGATTATTCCTTTTATCAGCTTCCTGTCCTCTTCTGGTATCAGTTTTATGGTACCGACCGCATATGCGAATGCCCCTCCCCACTCAACATTCACTACCAGCAGACAGGGGGCGCCGGCTATCTTCGCCGCACCGATGTTCGCTATGTCTCGGTCATAAATGTTTATCTCCGCCGGAGAGCCAGCACCTTCCATTACGACAATGTCGTAACGCTTTTTCAGGAATTCGACGGTCCTCCTCACAATGTCCGTTCCCGGCCCCGGCACGAATTTCCCGTAGTAATCCTTCACATTATAGTCGCCGTAAGGTTCTCCT
>JAIRQG010000121.1 GCA_031256615.1 Candidatus Methanoplasma sp.
CATGATTCCGTCAGGAAACTGGAAGGGGTTTTCGTTCTCACTTGCCCATCTGATCGTCCGTTCATTTCCACGCCGGAAATAGACAAGTTGATTGCTGCTTTCGATACGGAGAAAATGGAATCGCTTGTTGCGATAGTCGATAAGGAAACGTACGATAAGGTCAACATCAAACCCTCTTACACCAGAGACTACTACGGATCCAACTGGGTGGTCTCCGGCGTTTCCATCATGGATCGGGAAAAGACCCTGCGCGGAGATTATCTGCAGGAATTCCTTTACGAAACAGACAGCGTCGAATTCGCCATCAACGTGAACACATAGGAAGAATTGGATCTCGCAAGGAAGCTGGCCGGAACGGACAGATAAGCTCAGTCGAAACCCATGATGCCTTTGTATATCTCGTGCACCTTGTCCAGCAGATCCTTGCAGGTCACTTTCCCTGAACTTTGTATAATGGCCGCCACAGAAGACCCTCCGCAGCCGACGCCTTCTTTGATATAGCCCCACTCATATGCCTGAAGCCCCTCATACGGGCTTGAGGAATAATCCATATTCGCATAGACTATCGGAACGTCGGGAGATATGGAATCCATCATCTTTGACATGCTGGAGTTTGGATCTTCCATAAGCCATCTTGTTGTGCCTTGGATAATGTTCCCTACGATGCTCGGGTCTATCTTTACCGCTGCTGCGATCACCGCCGCCATCTGCGTACCTCCGCCGACGATGACCGGAACATTCTTCGCGGCGCCGATGATGATGCCCACATTAGCAGGCATCATTGGGGCTCCGACGCACTCGATCGCCTTAAGGGGATCGTTGGACAGATCCCCTATCGCGATGCCGGCGGCCTTCAGCCCTTCCATGACGGTCTTCGTTTTCAGTTCGCGCGGATTTTTCGGTGAACTGCTGCTGACGAGATTCTCTTTTACCACTCCCATGGCAAGAAGCACTGCCAGCGCCGTGGTGGTGCCTCCGGCGCAGCTTTCGCTGACCACAACGAAGTCCGAACCGTGAGAGAGCATCCTGCCCAAGATCACGCCGCTGTCAAAGACCTTTTTGACATTGGATACCGCTTTGCCGGATGTGACGTAGTTCCCGCATTCTCCTCCAACCTCTATGCAGGGAAGGTTGGGTTTGACCCTGCACCCTCCGTTCACGATGAAAAATGGCATCTTTGAGATCTCCAGCGCCGCCTTGGTAAGGGTCGCGGGAGTGGGTATCCCTCCGGGGTTGATCGGGATGCCCTTCATGCAGACCGTCCTTCCCAGGACCAGGAGCTCAGCGTCCGCCGCCGGAGTGAACATAGTGAGTTCAGGCGTATCTCCGGCGTCCGATATTCCGGGAATGGTGGATGTCAGCGTGTTAGCCACGGTGCAGGTGAACACCCCTTTTTTGCCCCAGATCCTGGACAGGATGTTCTTTGCGATCTCTTCGTTACCATAAATGCTCAGCGAGGGCGGCAGTTCCATTTTTGACATCAGTTCACCTTTGTCTCATCAGCCGGGGGATGACCGTGTCAAGAGGTATAAGCTCTCCGTCGGACATGTCCGTTTCGATATTTGTCCAGAAAGGCACGTTCATAATTATGTGTTCGCCTGTGACGCAGGACGTTCCGTGATCCACGAAATATACGACGCGTTCAGCATCGCTGAAATATTTTTCCATCAGGCGGTCCGTCCTTTCCAATATCTCGATCTTTTTGTACGGGTCCTTCTGATGGCTGTACTCGTCCACTTCGTCGATATGAAGGAAAACATTCCCCCTTTCCAGCGCTTCTTTCGCCGCCGGGAATCTGTCCTCGACCTGATTTATCAGGAGTATATCGTGACCCAGGGACGCCGCTACTCCCAGAGCGGTGGGGCTGTCTGAAATGGCGGTCATCTTTCCGAGACACTCATACGGTTTGTACTGTACAGTATATCTCCCGCATCCCCACGGATAATCGGTGATCCCGTTCATTTCCTCTGCCACTTTCATTACCAGCTTTCCGAGGTCGCCGGGGACCTCTTTGAAAGGGGCATCGACAGGAGGCGCCGGAAGGTCCGGAACATCATCGCAGACCATGGTGATGACGGCTCTGCCGTTCAGGAAGAATTCGATCTGGGGGTCGTGTTCCCGCAGAATGTGGAAATTCCTCATTATCGTTGACATGAGTTCGTCGCAGAAGAGATGTGCGTGATAGGACCAGCGGATCATACCGTCCTTTATCTCAGCCGGACTCAGTCTGTATGCGGTCCTTCCGTTGGAGATGTCCAAACCCAGACCCATTGCTTCCAGAACAGCCCTGGGCAGTTCCGGCGGCCGGCCGGTAAAGAATTCGTTCAGAAAGAGCTGGGTATATCCTTTTCCGCTTGTGAAGAATTTGTGTTTCGCCTTTCTGTACATGAAAGGCATATTCGCCGCTTCGTAGGGCTTTTTTCCGCCGAGAAGCGGGTGAGGGTGGTCCTCCATACCATCAAGAAGCACGAATAGTGTGTTCATTGTATCATCTTCAGGGCGATCGCGGCCTGTCCGACGGAAATTCCTCCGTCTCCGTTGGGGATATTGTTGTGGAATATTAATTCATGTTCTGAATCTTTTGCCAGCTCTGTGAATATTTTGCATACGGCCGAGTTGTAGGATACCCCGCCGGTGATGCCGATGTGCTTGATCCCTTCTGAATCAGCGGTATCGATGGCGCTTTCGGTAAGGCATTTCATCACGTTGTAAATTATGGAGTAGGCAGCGTCCGCAGGGTGGTGGTCTTTGATCCCGGAGAAAAGATGCGCTGTTCCTATGACGCCGTTCGAGATCTCAGTTTCAAACCCCGGTTTCAGGTTCCCGGATGCCAGCAGCGGCTCCAGTTTCATTGCGGGTTCTCCGTCGTAGGTCCGGACGGAGCATATTCCCAAAGAATACGACAACGCATCCATGAGCCTGCCCATAGACGAGCTTTTGACGCTCTTGTCCATCATCTTCATGAGAACAGAGGACTCGCTGTCCGTGAAAGAACTGTTCTCTTCGCCGTTCATGGCATCGATCGCGAACCTGAGCCTTCTCAGATCGTACAGTGCTTTTTCGGAACCGAGAAGAGGTATGCCCTCCAGCGTTGCGACCCTGGAGAACGACGAGAGATCGGCGGAGAGCACCTCGCCTCCCCACGCTGTGCCATCGGTGCCGTAGCCGCTGCCGTCCAGTGTCAGCGCGACCGCGCTGTATGAACCGTTATCTGCCATCAGCGAAGCGGCATGCGCCCAATGGTGCTGCACTTCCATCACATCGGAACCGAATTCTTCGGAAAGCCTTTTCGCCACTCCTCTGCTTACATACCCAGGATGGAGGTCCATTGCAATCATCTCGGGCTTGCATCCAAGCAGCCTGATCTGAGTTCTTATCGCCTCTTCAAGATAATCCACCACGCCGACGCCTTCTCCGTCGCCTATGTGCTGGGTTGGGTAGATCCTGTTTCCGACGGCCACGGATCCGGTAAGGTTCTCCT
>JAIRQG010000008.1 GCA_031256615.1 Candidatus Methanoplasma sp.
TTAAAAACCTCTTTGTCCTGAATTTGCCGGAAAACCGCGCTCGAAAATAAGGATACGCTCCGGCGGATTTTTTGCTCATATTCTCTTTGGAAGTCACTATCACCGCGACAGTACGACAACAGATAGTTATACGCAGGTCGCAAATATACAACTGCAAAGTGGTTTAAATATTAAAGATACAGATTGGCAAAAGTTTGACGCGGCCGAGGCTAACCATGCGCCGATGGGTTCCTCAAGCGCCTTCGCCTCAAAATAAAATCGACAAGTAAATTTAGGAGTATGCACAAATGAAAATACACAATTCAGATAAGAACAAGACACTCAGAAAACGTCCCACCCTCAAATACGGGATGCTCGCGCTGGCCATATTGGCGGCAGCGATCATCGTGATACAGGTCGTCCCCGGAGGCTCCGAGGATACAGAAGCGGCCGACGTATCGATTAACCTGAGCAACAACAGCGGCAGCGGGACTGGCTATTCATGGGATTCGGGCGGGAATATACTGACCATATCCGGAAGCGGCAATACCTACACCATAACGCAAAATGACGCAAGCATTTTGGATAGGACGTTCGTTATTTCAAGCTCCTGCAACGCCACCGTAAAGATTGACGGCATCAACGTCTATGGCGGCATAGAACTTGAAAGCACTGCATCATTGAAATTGCTTCTGGCAGGCACCAATGAGTTCAGGCGCAGCATCCTTGTACCATCCGACACAGAGATTGTCATCGACAGCGCTGCGGGCACCGGCAGCACAAGCGGTTCGCTGACAGTTGCTGCAAGTACTTTATCAGGAGCCGCAGGCATAGGCAGCGGCACGTCCGATAACAGCACTATCACTATCAACGGAGGCACAATTACTGCGATCGGTGACATTGGTGGCAATGGCGGCGCAGGTATAGGGGGAGGCCGCGACGGCGATGGGACCGTTACTATCAACGGCGGCAGAGTGACCGCGACGGGCGGTGAATTCGGTGCGGGCATAGGCGGCTGCTACGCCGCAGGCAGCGGCAATGGCACCGTGACCGTTAACGGCGGCACAGTTACTGCATACGGCGGTTTGAACGCCGCAGGCATAGGCGGCGGCTCCGGAGGTGCCGGCACTCTCACCGTCAACGGTGGCACAGTTACTGCATACGGCGGTTTGAACGCCCCAGGCATAGGCGGCGGCTCCGATTCTGCCCTCAACAGCGCCACTGCGGTCATCAACGGCGGCACAGTTACTGCATACGGCAGCGGGAGCGCAGCGGGCATAGCCAGCGGCAGCAATAGCCCCGCAGCGCTGACTCTCAAAAGCGAGGCAACTTTGAGCGCGTATACAGGAGGTTCCAAGGCCATCTCTGTCAGCAGTCTTGCGACAGGAAGCACCGGATACCTGGTGAGTGCTGTTTTCAATACAGGCTCTCTGCCGACACCCTCAAGCCTGCTTGTATATGCCGATGGCAATACCAGCACGACCCTGATGACACTGACGCCGAGCACCGCCTACAGAAGTTTTGCCTTCGCGATTCCCGGCTCCACAACCTCAAAGGACTACAACGTATACCTGCGTAGCGGGGATACTGTTTACTCGGTCCTGCGCCAAAACAATGACAGTCCCGTCCTCACTTCAACGCAGTCTTTGTCGACCCCGACCATTGTGAAGATGGGGGGCGAAGTCTCTGTTTTTATCGCGGTCACTGACATAACCGGAGTACCTACATCGGCAGCCGCCGGAACACCTTTGGCCCTGACCGGCACAGTGATTCCTTCCAATGCGACAAAGAACACCATAACATGGACGGTCAAGAACGCCGGAACCACCGAAGCGACGATCAGCGGCAACACGTTTTCCGCTGCGAAGGCGGGCACCGCTGTGGTGACCGCTACCATCACTGACGGCAAAGGCACCGGCACTCCCTTCACAAAGGACTTCACCATCACTGTGAGCGGAGAAGGAGGGGGAGGAGATTCGGGCGGAGGTTCCGGCCCGAACACAATGCTGTGGCTCGGCATAGCGGTAGTAATAATCTTCTTTCTTGTGATTGCGGTATTCATACTGCACAAAAAAGGTATGATCAAAGGAATATGAGCTGGACAGAAAACACGCAACGAAACTTAATTAAACACACCGCCGGCCTCGGCCGGCGGATCCATTTGTGTGCCCAGCATACACGCTCCGAGCGGTTAAAAAGGACATTGACCTCAAATCGAACGGAGATGCCACGCATAAACACAACCGCATGTATGCTTCTTAACAGTCCTGTGGAACATCTTTTCCTCGCCTGCATTTCATGCTGACGTGGCGATTTACATTATAGTAATGTACTTGATAGATTAGTCAAGTATGGTACTAAAACAAGATTATAAATATGTGCGTTTAGATTATAGTAATGTACTTGACTAATCAGTCAAGCACAATACTAAAGTGAGAAATAATAAAATGACAGAACTTAAAAATCAATTAGAAGAACAGTTCAGGTATCTGGATTCGCTTCTTCTCCGAAACTATATGCGGATGCATACGAACGACGGTTTTTCCATGACTCTGCACAGAGGGCAGGGGAGAGTGTTATCACTGCTCAAACTGCAGCCTGAAATCGGACAAAAGGAGTTGGGTTACCTGCTTGATATGAGCAAACAGGCACTGGCGGGACTTCTGGGCAAACTTGAGAAGAACGGTTATATCACACGTACAGAATCAGAAAAGGACCGCCGCTCATACATAATCAAACTGACCGAAAAAGGACGTAACGTCCTGGAAGACAGAGAAACAGAGGATGACGACCTCTTCGAGTGTCTGAATGAGGAGGAACAACGCAACCTTAGCAACTACATAGACCGCATCATCGCTGTGCTCGAAGAAAAGGTAGGAGTCGATGATAAAGACGATTATGCCGAATTTTTCAGGGAGCGGTTCTTTGCAGAACACGGTTTGGACGAACGCAGTATGCCACCATTCGGACGCGGTCGCCCCGGACGCGGGTTCGGAGGGCGGGGCGGGCCTGACGGCTTTTCAGAGTCCGGCAGAAAGAGAAGGAGGAATGACCGACATGAGTGATTGTGTTTTGGCGGTAGAAACAAATGGCTTGGTAAAGACGTTCGGAAACAACAGAGCGGTTGACGGCGTTAGCCTTTCGATTCCGGCAGGGACCATATGCGGTGTGCTCGGCCCCAACGGTGCCGGAAAAACGACTATCATCAATATGCTTGCTACACTTTTAACGCCGGATGCGGGAAGCGCAAAGATATTCGGCTACGATGTTCAAAAAGACACACAGAAAGTGCGCCAATTGATTGGGTTGACCGGACAATTCGCATCTATCGACGAGGAACTGACCGCTAGAGAGAACCTTGTGATCTTCAGCAGGCTGCTGGGCTTCTCCAAAGCAGAATCCAAACGTAAATCCCATGATCTTCTGGAGGAATTTGGATTGACAGAGGCAGCGGACCGCAAACTGTCGGAGTTCTCCGGAGGTATGCGTCGCAGGCTGGATCTGGCAGCAAGTCTGATATCTCGCCCCCCGCTTATTTTTCTTGATGAGCCTACGACAGGCCTCGACCCGCGCACAAGAGCACAGATGTGGCAGACAATCAGGCAGCTTGTGAAGAACGGCTCGACTGTTCTGCTGACAACGCAATATCTTGATGAAGCTGACCAGCTGGCCGATAACATCATTGTGATCGATAAGGGGCGCGTTGTCGCAAACGATACACCCGACGGACTGAAAAGATCCATAAGCTCTGCGTCCTTGCGACTGGTCATCAGGGACCCTGAAAACACAGGTCGAGCCGTTGAGGTCATCGAGCACGTTTTAGGCGAGCGGGTGCAGATCACAGAAACCTCCGAATTGGCCGCACCTATGAAACATGCCTATAAGCTGACGGAGGTGCTTATTGCCCTGCGTGATGCGGAGATAGAACTGAGCACCATCGACGTGCGCCAGCCAACACTTGACGATGTATTTTTTGCATTGACTGGCAATGCCCGTGAAAATGCAGGAGGCAACTGAAATGACAGACACGACAGTTATTCAGGCAGCGGAACGCGAACTTAAAACCCGCATAAGCTTCACGGTTGCCGTAAAGAACTCATTCACACTTGCCTACCGCGCCTGGCTTAAAATGCTGCATAACCCAGAAAGTTTCATGGAAATGACCATACTTCCGGTTATGCTGACACTGCTGTTCACATTCCTGTTCGGCGGTGCGGTCTCCGGCAGCACGGCGGATTATCTGCCGGTGATCATTCCCGGCGTCCTTGTTATGTGCTGTGCGATGGGCTGCTCTACGGCAGGAACACTGCTCAGAGAGGATATGAACAAAGGCATTACAAAGCGGCTTACATCCATGCCTATTGCAAGGATTTCTCCCGTTGCAGGCATGCTGATGATCGAAATAATACGTTACACTGTCATCGGTGTGGTCGTATTTTCATTGGGGTTCGCTCTCGGTTACAGACCTGAGGCCGGGATAGTCGGAGTAATGGGCTGCATAGGACTGATGGTGATCGCGGCTTGGTGTCTAAGCTGGGTATTCGCACTGATGAGCGTTTCAGTAAAATCCATTTCAACTGCGCAGACCATAGGCATGGTGATCATGTTCCCAATGGCGTTTTTATCTAACGCCCTTGTACCTGTAGAAACGATGCCTGGCTGGTTGCAATGGGTTGTCGACATTAACCCTCTGTCCCATGTGGTGACCGCTATGCGAGAGTTACTGAGCACGGGTGCGATGGGGTCGGAATTCCTAGTTGCACTTGCAGGCAGTTTAGTTATTCTCGCTGTGTTCGCACCCATGACCGTAATGGCGTATAAAAGAAGGGCATAAGCATTCGTGGAAATCTCAAATAATAAGAAAAACACAGCAAAAGCGCATAATTGACCAATTAGAGAAACACTTTACCAAAAAGAGGTTGTGCATTCCCTCCTCTGCACTATCTCTTATCATCTGCTCGATCGGTTTTTCCAATAATCTATTCCGGACTGCCCCATGGCCCTGACGTTCGCATCCGGGCTTGACTGCGGTGTTTCGCATCCCGGCGCAAGTATGAGTCCGCCGTCCCTTCCGGCTATATCGATGATTCTGTAGCATTCGGTTGCAATATCGTCCGGAGTGCCGCTCATGATAAGGCTCACCGGATCGATGTTCCCCATGATGGCCATCTTCTTTCCGGCCATTCTTTTTGCTTTTGCTACATCCACGGCATGATCGAAACTGAAACAGTCCACTTTGAGTTCCGGCAGCATGGGCATTATGCCCAAAGTTTCCCCGCATATGTGCAGGTATGCCGATACAGCATGTTTGGTCTTGACATCGGATATTACTTCCTTCAGCGCGGGATATGAATATTCTTTGAACATGTCCGGGGATATCAGGTCTCCCGATGATGTCGGGTCCGCCATCCACATGATGGTCGCACCGGACTCGATCATTTTATTCTGCAATGCTGCAACGAACGGCGCCGTCTTCGTTATCAGTTTCTTTGCGACGTCCGGGTCCATCATCGTCATCATGATCATGTCCTCCACGCCCATGAGATAGCCGGCCGTGGTTATGGGTCCCCAGGACAGCCCGCATATGTGGAGGTCTTCCTCCAATATCTTGCTGGTCTCTTTCAGGCCTTCCACCATGACCTGCGTGAATTGAGGGCAGTCCTTCGCTATATTCGGATCGAATAATGCCAGTTCATCGATGTCCTCCGCATCCTCCACGGGATGCGCCTTGACAAATCCGTAATCATCTTCCGGGAATCTTACATCCATCCCGATATCGGCGAACGGTACCTGCGAATCAAGGACAGGCTTCACAAAGTCGGACAGCGTTTTCATAGCATAGTCGACCGAGACCTTTGCTGAGATCTTTGGGTCCCTCCTTGCCTCCTCGACCTTGAACCCGGCGCTCCTCGCGGCCGTTACCAGCGCAAAATTGTTGACAGGGGTCCTGTCGGTGATCTCATGATCAAGTGCAGCCCTTATGCATTCACGGTGTCCAGCATCTTTCATTTTCATCCCTCATCCTGTATCCTTCAGCGCACTGACCACGGAATCGGTGAACTCCTTCGTTGTCGATTTCCCGCCGACATCGGGGGTGACCGCTCCGCTACTGTACACGCGTCTAACAGCTTTTCTAATTTTCTCTGCTTCCGGCGACATCCCCATGTTGTCTAGCGCCATAGCAGCAGATAATATCGCCGATGTGGGGTTCACGACCCCGTCCTTGATCGATCTTGGGTTCGGACCGTGCATGGGTTCAAAGAGCCCGGAACTGTCGCCGATGCTCCCCACAGGGGTCAGGTAATTGCCGCCTACCATTCCTGCGATGCCGCCGGCAAACACTGCCCCGTAGACATCGGTTGAGATAAGCACGTCTATCGAGGAGGGATTCTTTATCAGCTCGGAAGCTGCCTCGTCCACTTCCATATCATCTATGAGAAATCTGGTGCCGGCAAGTTCTCCGTAGAACTCTTCAACGAACATGCCGTCCAATACCGGGAACATGCTCGCCCTATGTGCGCAGGTTATCTTCTTGCGGCCCATTGCCGAGGAAAGACGCCCCGTCTTCTGGAACAGCCTCTTACAGTTCGCCCTCGAAAGGAACTTGCTGGAATTGACCCCGTCAAGAGACTCGGTCTCCAGTATGTTCAGAAGTGTGTCGGGGTTGCCGGTGATAAGCAGGATATCTATATTCTGACGCGTTTCGGCCCTTTTGCTGAGCGTGGAGAATTTCCTCACGACAGAATAAAAATTCAGTTGTTTTTTCAGAACCCTTATCGGATTCTGATAGGTTCTGTCAGTGGGCGTGCCGATCACGCCTCCGGCGATTATCGCATCGGCTTCGGCGGCAAGGCCCATCGTCTCAGCCGGAAGGTGTTTGGAGGTTCTTATAAAGGCGGATTGGCCGATGTCACCGTACAATATCTCTATCTTGCCACCCGCCGCCTGTGCCAGAATGCTGACGGCGGAGGAGATGACCTCCGGCCCTATGCCGTCTCCGGGAAGAACCAACACTTTTTTTGTCATTCGGCATCAGATCCTGCTGATGACCCCCGCATATATCATGGGGAGAGTGATGGTAGCATCGCCCTCCACGGTCATTTTCTTTGCATCGAATTTCACTTTGCCCCATGATACAGCTTCTCTGATGCGTGCGCCGGACAGAGAACCGTCATATTCCTCGGCCGTCGTAAGATATATGCAATAATCCAACCCGCCTCTGAACTGGCTCCACCATATCACGTGGTGTTTGGATATCCCTCCGCCCACGATGAGCGCGCCTGTCTTCTTCGCATTGTTGGTCATCTCGCTCAGCATCTGTTCATCGCCGAAGAGATCTATGCGCAGTTTTCTGTGCGTCTGGTAGTACATCCAGAGCTGGCACCCGAAGGATCCGTCCGTTATTCCCGGAACAACGATCGGGACCTTCTTCTTATGGCATTGATAAAGGAGGCTGTCCTCGTTCTTCAATCTTG
>JAIRQG010000028.1 GCA_031256615.1 Candidatus Methanoplasma sp.
CACCCATAACGCAGAACGGTTTCTGCCCGCCGTATGCTCTGACCACGGCATTCAATCCGCCGAGGACATCATAGTCATCATCTATGTCGAGAAGATCGAACTCTCTGTCGTTATGGTTCTTCACTGTCACGTTAAGGGACGACATCCTGTTCTTGAAGGGTTTCTCCATCTTCTCTCCTTTCCACTTCCTCCCATAGGCATAGCAGCCCCATGTGGTGTATATTTGGGCAATATCCTCTATCGTATCCCATTTTGAAGACTCTATTAATATGCCTGTACCGGACCCATGCTGTCCCGGCGGATCCCCGAATATGCGTATCATCGACATGAGACTCGCTTCTGCAGGAGAAAGCCCCTCCGAGATGTATTTCTGGATATCTTTCCTGAGATGTTTCTTCAAATAGTTCGATTCTTCAGACTCGTCAAGGGATGATATCATCTCCACCCCTTCGTCTATCATATGCACTAAGTTAGGGAAAGAATCCCTGAACATTCCGC
Organism: Candidatus Methanoplasma sp.; assembly: GCA_031256615.1. Classification (GTDB taxonomy): domain Archaea; phylum Thermoplasmatota; class Thermoplasmata; order Methanomassiliicoccales; family Methanomethylophilaceae; genus Methanoplasma. The sequence goes on from JAIRQG010000028.1 coordinate 499, forward strand.
TTATCCTCAGTGTGACATCTATCCTTGGTCTTCCAAGTTCATCGATCGGTATCACTTCCAGACCGACCACTCTTCCGCCGTAGGATCCCCATTTTGGTCTCAGGCCCATGAGATAAAGGAGGTAGGCTATATCGTCGCCGCCGGTCTTCATTGTGTCTGTTGCCCATACTATTATGCCTACATTCTCCGGGTAACAGCCCATTTCATCCACATGGCGCTTTATCATATCCTCTGCCATCTTCTTACCGACCTTCCAACTGACCTCGCTGGGGACCGCCTCCGGATCTATTGAATAATAATTCTTGCCGGTGGGCAGAAGATGCGCATTGCCTCTTGTGGGCGAACCGGACGGTCCAGGTACAACATACCCGCCCGAAGAACCCTTTAAAAGAAGATCCATCTCGTCGGAGATGCGAAGGATGTTTGGGTACAGGACATCACAGATGAATTCCAGCGTTACCTTGGCATGTTCCCAATTCTCGCCCAGAAGGTCTTTGGACAGTTCAAAGCAATCACTTTTATCGAATCCTTTTTCGAACATCCTGTCAATAAGTTCTTGGACAAGAGAATCTATCTCATCAACTACTGCTCCGTTCAGCTTTCCGTCGTCGTATGTTCCTGAGGGGTTTGAAAGAAGCCTATCCAAGTCTATGCCTTTTGTCTCTGCGACCGATGCGCGGAACGACGGAATGTCGCCGTTCCTGAGTCTGGTCATGCAGTACACCATCTCTCTCAATCTTTTATCTTCAGGTGCATGTCCGAGAACATGCAGACCATCCTTAATGGCGGCATCTTTCAATTCTGTAACATAATCGTAAATCGTTTCTACTTTTTCAGCAACATCCTCTATGGTGGCGTCCTCTTCCAGGCCCAGCTCCTTGAACATAGAGAGTCCCTTTATGATGCCGTATATCTTTTCAAGCACGATGTCAGTTTGTTCTGAATGTCTTCTCGATGATGTGTTCAGGAAGGTCTGAAGAGCGACATCGAGATCAGCAAGTTCTTCATAACCGTCGGCACGTGCCATTGCCGCCACCATGTAGCCGTTCAGGACGGAATTCGTCCTTCTTTTGGCCTCCATGCCTTCTCCCGGGTCGTTGATTATGTAAGGGTACATATTTGGCATTGTATCCAAGACAACGTCGGGATAACAATCCTTAGAGAGGCCGTTCCCCTTTCCCGGAAGCCATTCAAGCGTTCCGTGAGTTCCCATATGGATTATCAGATTCGCTCCGAACTCATCCCGTATCCAGCGATAATATGCGAGATACTGGTGCGGCATGACCACGTCTGTGCTATGATAAAGCTGTTCGGCATGGGCGTGATGCCCTCTGTTCGGTTGGATCCCGATGAAAATGTTACCGTTCCTGACCCCCGGTATTATGAATTTGTTCCCAAAGACAGTGATCTCTCCCGGCGGCTCGCCCCAGTTCCTGCACATGGCCTCACGCGGCGTCTCCGGAACAGAATTGAACCACTCCATGTAGCGCTCCACTTTGACCATGTCGGCGGCACGGCCGGGTATTTCTTCAGGAGGTATCCATTCCAGGTCGTTCGTCAGTGCGGACATCATCTCATCGACTATCTCCTGGCTTGTCCCGGGAATGTGGTCGATCACATAGCCTCTTTCTTTCATCTCTATCATCATTCTTCTGATACTCTCAAAAGAATCAAGCCCGCCGGCACCCCCGAGGCGGTCGTTAGAGGGAGGATACATGTTAAGCATGACCACTATCTTGGTTTCCGGTATCGGCATCATCTTAAGCTCGGCCCATTTGATGGCCAATGATGCTATCCTATCCACACGGTCAGGTACGAACTTGTTCCTGTATCTTCCCTCATCATCTTTTTCCATGAACTGCAGAGGGACGGTTATTATCTGGCCGTCCATCTCCGGCCAGATAACACATGTAGATATCTCAACGATCCCCATTCCCACAGTGTCTTTTTCCCATGCCTTCCTGCTTTTGAGTATCATCGTTGCTTGAAGAACAGCTACGTTCAGGTCGTTGAAGAAGTTATAGACCTCCTGCTCCGTCTCCCCCTCTCCGGGATTTGCCAGAGAAAGCTGTGAGAACCCTGTGCATATAATAACTGAACCAACGGTCGGTTTCCCATTTCTTATAAAAAATCGTTCAATTGTCTTATGTACACCGATAGATTTTGTTACTTCTCCCGGAGAGGATATGAAGAACACAGGTATTGTACCGGCACCCATTCTTTCAACAGCTCTTATCAAAGCATCTACATGATCTGTGTTCTTGCCTATCCAACAATTTTGATGGAACAATATGCCTACAACTGGCCCGGGTTTCAGATTATCCAGATATTCATTCTCATCTATATTTTCGAGATCGGGGTGATACAGGCCCTGCGCAGGAGGGACGAAGGGTTCCGGTATCTGCACATCTTCAGCCCCTGCAGTTTTGACGCATGCCCACTTCAACAGACCTATGCTGTTAGCCGTTCCTCCCAATTCTATGAACCTGCGGAGATGTTCATGATCATCATCCGGGAATGGGAATCGGGACCTGAAATCTTTGTTCACTCCAAGCGAATTGCAGCTGAGCATCAGAGGTATGCTCTTATTATCGATGACAGACAGCAATCTGCCTAGTTTCTTGAAATAAGACGGGTCGCTGTGAACCCTTATAATAATAAGGTCAGCATTCCGTGCGGAGTTCAACAGATCCATGAAGGATTCTTCATCCTCATCAAGGGGTTCTGAATTTGCCGTGACGACCTTGATGTTCACATCCAGATCCGAGAGGGCCCGACAGGCTTCTCCGATAGTGTTTGGGTCCATGCATCCTGCGGATATGTATACTAGAGTCAGACCCTTTTTGCAATCCCCTCTCTTGTTGTCTATGTGTTCGGTCATCATCGTATCATCCTTATTATTGGATTATACATCCAAAAGGATATCACAGAGAAGAATATAAACATTAACACTTGCTGGGTATGTCAATTATTTTGAAAAATGATCATTTCAAAGAAAAAGAAATCGGTGCTTGAGCACCGTTTAAGAGTTTATCTGAGTCCAGAACAATTTAAGGTAATCTGTATAGTTGTCTCCGAAAAAGTGATTTATTTCAAAATTCAGTTTATCTTCGTACATGAACATTGCCATCATTGCGACCGTATTCACAAATCCTTGCGTGGTCATGGTGAATGCCGAACTGCTAGGACTGAATGTTCCATATATTCTGTCGTTCACTGCTGCATTGAGGCTCTTCGTCACAGAGTTTGTTTTTATTGAATTCAATTCGGCAGCGGAGACAGGACTCATGTCAAGGATGATGTCCGGATTGGCATTCACGATGGCTTCCGTGTTTACGATCGCATACATACCCGAAAGATCAGAGAAAGAATTGGTCCCTCCGAGCATTTTTATCAGCGGTGTTCCCATAAGGTATGTTTGACCGCAGGCATACGTGCCATACTCAGATCCGTAACCCATGAACACAGCTACTTCGGGGGAGTCAGCTTTAAGAGACTTGGTCCAGTTAACGACCTTTCCGATCGCAGATTTCATCTGATCCACAAGTTTATCGGCCTCTGATTCTTTTCCGATCACTTTGCCTATCAACTCAATATTGAAGTAAATGTTATCGAGAGAATTGTCATCTTTGCATATGACAACCGGTATTCCCATGCTCTCAAGCTGCGAGATGGTCGCATCGCTGTTGAAGTATCCTCCCATTATTACTACATCTGGGTTGCAGAGAAGTATAGACTCTGCGGCTATCAGATACATGCCGCCGAGGTCCTTGATAGTATTGTTGCTCAGTCCGCTGAGTATCGAACCCGGGAATCCGTCATTCGGCATTCCTATTATGTATTCTTGAACTGTGTAAGGGTTCGTGTCCACGGTGACCCCTGCAAGTTTTGAGTATCCTCCCAATCCGCATACCATCTCCGTGACAGTCGCGGATGTGGATGCTATTCTGTCTGATGATTCTACGGTTACTTTCCTTCCAGCTCCGTCTATGATCGTACCATCGCTGTCATCGTTAGAAAATGCCACGAAGGCGGCACCTATAGCGACTACACCTACAAGAGCAATAACGATAATAGCTATCACAACGGAAGATACTGCTTTTTGATTCATTTTCATGATATCGCCTGTTGGATGTATATTCCAACTAGGTACTCACGTAAAGATATTTATAATAATCTGTTAAACAAAATTTCTGTGTTCAGAGAAATCTTTTGATGAATAAGGGCAGGATAAAAAGGCGACTCGCAAGAGCTCATCAACTGAAGTCTTTTCTTATTGCCAGATCGTTATAATTGCCCCTGAGAGAGATCGGAACTTAATGAGTTAACCGCCCCATTAGCTTGGATAGAGTTGTATGGTGGTCTTCGAAATCTCCGCCGTGACAAAAAGTGTCCCGGTGCTGGTGTCCCTTTACCGCATATATCTGACAACCGGTTGCAAAAGAAGCAGATGTTGTGTTTGGTTTATTATTCTGAAAGGTGTTTCCCAACCCGGTAGACATAATTGGAGTTTCTCTTTCTATACAACCTGCCAAGTCTATTTTGATCGCTTCTTTCAATGACTGCCGTCTCTCTCTGAACAGCATCGGAGATGGTCTCAGAATTGTCTTTCGAGCCTAAAGGGTCATCTGAGTTCAGATCCATTATGATATGCTGTACGACAGAGAGAAATCTGCTGGTGTGTCATCGTTGCTGCCTGTCACAACAATTATTGCTGCATACAAAAATGCTGTGACCATCAGCGTCAGAGCTGCATTTTTTTCATTCGAACCTCATTTCACCGTACACATCTTATTGACCGGCGACACCGCATATTTGATGCACTGAGCCGTACAGTTTTGTGGGTTCGGGTATTTTGGTGGTGCGGAGGTTCTCTTTTGCTTCTTCCAAAGTAAAGGTCTTGCACAGAACATATGCGGCATCGTTGAACTTTTCTTCAGTGGATATTAGCCCGCCGGCGAGTAGATACGGGCTTATATTGAACTCGAACGCTCCGAAGTATGTTCCTAGGACACAACATTGTGTGACCATGCCGACAAGCAGTATGCTGTCGCAGCCGCATTCCTTTATCACATCTGCAAGCCTGCTTCCCAAGAATGAATTCATACGGTCCTTGTGAACCGTTATGTCTTTCGGATCTGATATTATGCCGTGAAGATATTCATCGCCATCTTCTTTATCATAAGCCGTGCAGTGGCACGGGCCGTCATAATGGACAAAGATCACAGGCCGGTTATGTTCGCGGAACATTTTCGAAACCGCGTTCATTGTTTTTATGGCTTCTTTACCTTCCTGTACCGTTCCTCCGGTGAACTTTCTTTGGACATCTATCACAACGAGAGCTATCTTCCTATCCTTTTTATCCGGTAACTCATTTGACATAGTTGGATGATTAATCCAATAGTTAATAAACATAACGCTGGGACTTCAGCGGGGTTACTCCGTTTCAGCGGCTCCAAGCGCGCAGTGCTTTTACTGGCCGGTTACGTCGCACCTCTGATGCTCAGACCCCGATATATATGCGGGCCACCGTATCTTCGTGGTGCGGAGATTTTCCTCGATCTCTTCTAAAGTAAAGGTACTGCACAAAGAGCATGCCGCTTCGTTGAATTTGTCCAGCGTGGATATTGTTCCGCCTCTCAGAAGGTGCGGGCTTATGCTGTGATCGAACGCACCGTAATATGTTCCTAAGACGCAGTATTGTGTGACCATGCCCGCAAGCAGTATGCTGTCGCAGCCGCATTCTTTTATCACATCTGCAAGTCTGCTTCCCAAGAATGAGTTCATGCCGTCTTTGTGCACAATTATGTCTTTAGGGTCTGACATGATGCCGTGCAGATATTCATCGCCGTCGTCCTTGTCGTAAGCCGAACAATGGCATGGACCATCATAATAGACAAATATTACGGGTCTGTCGTTATTGCGGAACATTGCCGCAACGTTGTTGATCGTCTCGATCGCTTTTGTGTTATTTTTTTCTGATATGTTCCCACCGGTGAATTTCCTTTGGACATCTATCAGAACAAGAGCTAGCTTCCTGTCTTTTTTCTCTGGTGGCTTTTCGGACATAGATGGATGATTAATCCAATGGTTAATAATTGTAGCGATTGGATACTTTACATCTCTTCGACACGTGCTTGAACATTTGCAATAGTTTCTGAAAACCGACTTTTTTTGACCCTTATTTTTACCAGTTCCAAGAGAAATTATGTATGCGTCAGGAGCATGCGACTGGGATGAAGGCGGCGCAGTGCTCCGCCCGTGCATGAAGATACGAGCTCCGATAGTATATGTTCAAGGCTCCTTCCTATGAACCCTTATCTTAAGCGTTCTAGGGCACTATGACCTCTGCTGACCCCTCATAGGTCAATCCCGCGCCCTCACTGGCGGGGTTGCCGTCTCCGACGGCGTACCCGCGAGGTCTCCCGAGGTAAGTGTCTGTACTTTGCCTCATGCAATCGCCGAATTTACGCAGATGCATCTGTACAGTGT
>JAIRQG010000038.1 GCA_031256615.1 Candidatus Methanoplasma sp.
GATGATCAAGGCAGTTAAATGGAAAGGACAGCAATAAGCCTCATAGTGCAATATTGCCTGTAACAACCGTCTGCCGGCGGCTACTCCTTCAATTATATCTGCGCATTTCTATCCCCTCCTCGTGAGATACTCTCCCGAACTCATCGTTGAAAAGGATGAAAATGTCTATCCTCCTTCAGACGACAGCATTCTTCTGATAGGATCGTTCGATGTCCGTGCTGGCGAGAAGATATTGGAGATCGGGTGCGGTTCCGGGATCGTCTCGATGCATTGCGCGCTTAACGGCGGGATCGTTGTATGCGGAGACATCAACAAGAAAGCTGTTGACCTGACAAAAAAGAACATGGCCCTGAACTCATTGGACGCAGATGTCGTTGTAACGGACCTTTACTCAGACATTCATGGAAAATTCGACACGATAATCTTCAATCTTCCGTATCTCCCGGTCAAAGAAGAAGGAGATCTGGCACTTGCGTGGTCCGGTGGGGATGACGGCCTCGGGCCTCTTCCCGGTCTTATCTCCGGCGCACATGATCATCTTCTGCCCGGCGGCAGGCTGATCGTGGTGGTGTCATCTTTGATGGACAAGGATGCCCTGCGGTCTGTTTTGGATGGGCTTGCGGTAAAGGTCCTGTCCGAGCTCCCTCTGTTCTTTGAGAGGCTCAGCGTACTTGAGATCAGCCTATGAGTTTCTTTATCTCTTTTGCAAGGAGATCGTTCGCCTGTTTTCCGTCGATCTTTCCCCTCAGCGCGCTCATAACCGGCCCCATGAGGGGGCCTATGGCATCCAGTCCTTTGGACCTTACGAACTCCTCGCGCTCCTTTACCAGTGCGGCAATGATCTCCGATGCCTCGTCGGTGCCTACTGCGCCGAGTCCCAGTTTAGCGATCGCGCCTTCCGCATCGGCGCCTGCTGCCATCTCTTTCAGCAACGACGGCAGCGCTTCCTTTGAGAACCTGTTCTCTTTCAAAAGAGCGAATAGTTCTATTATTTTATCTTCATGGATCGAATCCGTATCGAGCCCTTCGTGCTCCAGCTCCGTATATGTGTTCGTGAGAGCCGTCGCCGCCGCAGCCGTCATTCCTGTTCCTTCGGATATCCTGACGAACAGTTCGTCGCGGCTCTGCCTTACCAACTGATTCGCCTGCTGCGCGTTTATGCCGTATGTTGATACAAGTCTCTTCTCGATCTGCTCCGGGAACTCCGGCATGTTGTCTCTGATGCAGTTCAATCTTTCCTCGGTCATCAGCATCGGCGGCACATCCGTCTCCGGGTACATCCTTGCCGCTCCGGGGAGTGGCCTCGAATATCTCGTGGTTCCGTCAGGCAGCGGGTCTCTGGTCTCCTCAGGAACGCCTTCGATGGCGGCGTTCGCCCTTTCCACTGCTATCTTCAATGCGTCTATCGCTTTCTTCTCTTTCGCGGCGCATATCACGAACGCATCTTCCGCTGACAGTTTCAGATATGTTTTGAGAGAATCGACGAACTCCTTTTCTATTCCGTAATTAGGAAGCTCATCTGAATGGAATATCCCTTTTACCCCTCTGGTCCTGGCATATTGTGCCATTTCCGATCCCAGTCTTAACTTCCCTTCATCGCCGTTCAATACCCCGGAAAAGCCTGGAAGCTTCACGGCGATCACTTTCCCTTTGTCTTCAAGCGCCCCTTTGATGACCTTTGATCCGCTCTTAGAGTACATCTCGGTCACATCGGCCGGCAGGAATTCTATCGGTTTTGCACCTCTGCCGTTCAGGATATCTTTTACCCTGATGAGCATCTTCTGCCTTTCCATCTCATTCCTTACATAATCCGGAAGCAGTCTGAGCTCCTGAGCTCCTTTGATCTCGACCCTTGCCCCTCTCGGGATCGATATGTTGACGTCTTCTCTGATGGTGCCTATGCCTCGTTTTACTTTTTTCGTCGCTCTCAGGATCGCTCCGAGCCTGAGCGCCACTTCCATGACCTCTTCCGGGGTCTCCATGTCAGGCGCCGTCGCCACCTCGATAAGCGGGATCCCGAGTCTGTCTAAACGGTACAGCACCTCGTCCCCGGTGGACTCGATCTTCCTTGCGGAGTCCTCTTCCAAACAGACCGACGATATGCCTATCCTCTTACCTCTGACCTCTATCGATCCGTCGATGGATATCAAGGCGGTTCTTTGATAGCCGGTGGTATTCGAACCGTCGATGGCTATCTTCCGCATGAAATGTATCTCGTCTATCATCTGAGCGTTGAGCATCATCGAAAATGTCAGAGCAGTATCCATTGCGTCCTCGTTCACAGAGTGCGGAGGTTCTTCGTCCAGGTCCGCAAGGCATGTGCTGCCTTCGCAGCACTGGTATCTGAACCCGACACCTTTCTGGAACTGCGCCAGTGCCGCTCTGTCCACTATTCCGGCCTCGCCGGCGGTAGGCCTCAGCCTGCGGTAGTATGCCCCGCATCCAAAGTCCTTGAGGCTGCTCTCGCAGTCGCAGAACAGTTTCTTCGTGTCAAGCTGCTGGTGGATCTCGATGCCGCAGGTCAGTTCTCTCTCAGCCATCTACAGCCCTCCTGTCGCTCATCTCTTCCGCTAATGGGGTCATCATCAGCTTTTTCGCCCCTTCCGCATCCTCGGAGTTGGCCAGCGCCCACATGAGTTTTACATAAGCTGTTTCAGGGAGCATGTCAAGGACCGTTATCGCGCCTGCCGAAAGCATGTCCCTTCCTGTATCATAAACGTTCAGGTTGGTCCGTCCGCTCAGGCATTGGGAGGTTATCACTACCACCGATCCGTTGTCGCAGGCCTTTTTTACCAGAGGGATCATTCTCTCGCTCACATGGCCGAGACCTGTCCCGGATATCACTATCCCTTTGCTCTTCATCATCATCCCTTCAAAGAGCAACGGGTCCATGCCCGGATAGTATTGGAGAAGTATCACAGACCTTTCCATCTTTGTTCTTGCGGCCGCTTTCTCTGAGGTGATAGACCTTACTTCCTTTGCGAATCTTATCTCGCCTTTCTCGTTCAAAACCGCAACCGGCACGGTGTTTATGCTCTTGAACGCGTCGCGCCTCGATGTGTGCATCTTCCTTACCCTGGTTCCGGTGTGCACAGCGAACGAGTCGTCTCCCAATGTGTCGTGCATGACAACGAACACCCCTGCGGCCCCTCCTCTAACGCAGAACCTCAGGGCCGCAGTGATGTTCGTGGGGGCGTCCGACGACGGCCTGTCCGGAGAACGCTGCGCACCGACCAGCACCACAGGTTTTGGTACATTTCCAAGCATGAAGGATAACGCTGCTGCGGTGTATCCCATTGTATCGGTGCCGTGGAGTATCATCACGGCATCTGCGCCGTTGTTTATCTCGCCGGCGACGGCTTCCGCAAGCTCCTGCCAGTGCTCCACATTCATGTTCTCCGAGAATATCGATAACAGGGCCTTTGCGGATATGTTCGCGATCTCCCTCGTTTCTGGGACGGTATCGGCAAGCTCGGACGCAGACAGTGCGGGGCGGACGGCTCCAGTCCTGTAGTCAGCGTTGGAGGAGATCGTCCCGCCTGTGCCTATCAAAACCACATTCGGAAGCCCTTCCTTCCTCTCAACCGTGTTCTCTTTCTTTAATGAAGGCACCGGCTGCTCCAGCACCTTTATTTCAGAATCCTCGTACACTCTGATGCCGACATTGTAACCGCCGCTGAGTTTGAGGACCACTATATCCCCGTCGCTGAAATCGTGATGCGGCATAAGCCTGCCCTTATATGTTTTGCCTTTGGAAATCACAGAAAGTATGGAACCTTCTTTTGCTCCGATACCCTCCAGCAACCGTGATAAAGAAACCGAATAACTCATTTGCTCAGTTTTTGTGTATCGCTATCAAACGTATAAGGATAGTGTTTATATCATAGAACACATCCCACCCTCATGCACATCGTCCAAGTGGGGATGGAGTATGATGTTCTGAAAGAGAACAACAAGATAGCGAATTCCAACTATCGTTTGCTGAAAGAGAACGGCATCAAAACGATAGAATTCATGGGTTCCATCGGATCCGGAAAGACCACGCTGATAATAAAATTGGCCGAAAAAATGAGAAAGAAAGGCCTTTCAGTGTGCGCTGTAGCGGGAGACGTTACCGGCGACGATGATCAGAGAAGGATGAAGGAGTCCGGTCTGGAAGCGGTTAACTGCAACACCGGCCACGAATGCCATCTCGATGCCAACCTTGTAAGGAAAAGTCTCAACAGCATAGACTTGAGCAAGTACGACGTGATCTTCATAGAGAATGTCGGCAACCTTGTATGCCCTGCTGATTTTCCGCTCGGGGCTGATTACAGGGTGGTGGTGATATCGACGACGGAGGGCGATGATATGGTGAGAAAACACCATGACATCTTCCTGCATTCCGATGTCGCTATATTGAACAAAGTAGATATTGCAGACGCCGTCGGAGTGGACCCTGCTGTTATCACAGAAGATTACAGGAGACTCACCGGAGGATTGAAGACGATGTACATCTGTAGCGCAAGAGCTGAGGAAGGCATAGACGAAATCATGTCTGTGTTGAGATTGTAAGGTGAGTTCATGAGGATCTTAACAGTAGGCGGGGGAGGAAGAGAGCACGCAGCAGTAGAGGCACTTTACCGCTCCGGCGCCGAAATCTATTCGGTAATGAGGAATGCGAACCCTGGTATAATCAGGAGGGCAAAACAGTACAAACTCGTCAACGAAAGACAAATCGACGATATCTGCGAGTTTGCAATAGAGCACGATGTTGGTTATGCGTTCATAGGGCCGGAGGCTCCTTTGGAGATCGGCCTGGTAGACGCGCTTGAAAACATCGGCGTGAAATGTGCGGCACCCACGAAAAGTGCCGCCAGGATCGAGACATCCAAAGCTTTCATGAGAGAGCTGGTGTCAAAATATGAAATTGAAGGAAACATCAAATATGCTGTTTTCAACAACGCGGAAGACGCGGAAAAATATCTCAGGGAACTCGACTTCGAGATCGTTGTCAAACCTATTGGATTGACCGGAGGAAAGGGCGTAAAGGTGCAGGGAGAACACCTCAACGACCACGAGGAGACAATGGCCTACGTCAGAGAGATCCTCGAAACAGAAGGCATGGGCGGAGTTATCATCGAGGAGAAACTCGTCGGAGAGGAATTCACACAGATGATCTTTGTTGACGGTAAGCACATCGCACCTATGCCGATGGTACAGGATCACAAAAGAGCATACGAAGGCGATATCGGCCCCAATACCGGCGGGATGGGTTCTTATTCTGATGCAAACCACCTTCTGCCTTTCATTTCCGAAGAGACAAGGGGCAAATCGCTGGAGATACTGAGGAGCATTGTGGAGGCAATGAACGCGGAGGGCTGCCCATACCGCGGCCCTATGTACGGACAATTCATGCTTACAAAAACAGGCCCTAAGATCATAGAGATCAACGCCAGATTCGGAGACCCAGAAGCAATGAATGTGCTTCCTATCCTTGAGAACGACTTCCTCGCCCTGATAAAAGATATGGCAACAGGAAAGCTCAAAGAAGATGTCAAATTCAAGAATCTCGCCACCGTGTGCAAATACATTGTCCCTATGGGTTACGGGACCGTTTCCAATGCCGGACATGAGATCTGCATCGACGAGGACAGTATCCACGCAATCGAAGCCGAGATATTCTACGCAAATGTGGACCTGATAGACGGCAAGCTTTTCACGGGAACATCCAGATCGATAGGTGTGGTTGGAATAGGCGAGACAATAGATGAAGCCGAACAAAAATGTGAGGATGCTCTGAGATT
>JAIRQG010000122.1 GCA_031256615.1 Candidatus Methanoplasma sp.
ATTATGGGCATCGCGCCGCCGACCGAACCCTCGAAACGGAACTTGCAGCCGTTCTTCTTTGCAAGGGCGACAAGCTCGCTGAACTTGAGTGCCAGCGGTCCTTTGTTGACCGTTATCACATCCTTTCCGGACTCAAGCGCGTACCTTATGTTCTTAAGCCCCGCTCCTCCGGTCTTGATATCGGTCGGACTGACCTCCACAAGAAGATCATATTCAACGGATTCCATCACTTTCAGCGAATCCCGATACCCTTCCGTACCCACCTTTCCGGTCTTCTTCTTTCTTTCCAGCAGTTCGCCCGGACAAAGCCCGGACGGATCGGATATGTAGGAGGAGGAATCCATGACGCATACGATGTTCACATCCTTCCCGTATCTCTCCTTTAAGAAGTCCCTCCGGAGCATCAGCACTTCCGCGAAGCCCTGCCCCACGGTTCCGAACCCGGACATAAGCACTCTCATGTCAGAGCCCCCTTATGTAAACGATATTGCTTTTTTTGCAGGCATCGGCGAGAAAGAGGTCAAACTTGTTCAGGTCGCCTTCGCTCATGAGTTCCGCAGATATCATCGCAGTACGCGTGGAGCTTGCATTTCTCGATGAGTAGTTGACATCCACAGATTCGAAGGATATCATGTTCGATGCCTCATCTATAAGCGATTCGACGAATGACGCTTTGAATTTCCCGACCAGCATATATTCCATGGTGTACGTCTTGTACACAGAACCTATCTTTGCGATCAGGACATCTTTTGATTTCCATATGCCTTTGAGCCTGTCAAGCTCCGACATGTCCCTGACCTCGAATGTAACGTCAATGCATATCCTCTGGTTCACTATCTGTTCTCGATCGTGTACAACGCCAACGATGTTACCGTTGACCAAGGATATAGGTTCCAGGGATTCCACTAAACGTCCCGGAAGATCCTTCACATAGAGTTGTGCATTAACCATCATTTTAATACCACACTGGGTTTGTGTTTATTATATTTGAGATAATTATATCCTAGTATTTAATAGAAGTATCATATCGCGCCATTAAGAAGAGGGGTTAAGACGGGGGCTGGGTCCCCCTGTTTTGAAGCAGATTCTCCTTTAATTGTCTTCCTCTGCAAATTCTAATATGTCTCCCGGCTGGCACTTCAATGTGGAACATATCGCGTTCAGGGTGGAGAAGCGTATCGCGCTGATCTTCCCGGTCTTTATGTTCGAAAGATTCACATTGGATATTCCCACCCTTTCAGCGAGTTCATTCAGGGATATCTTTCTGTCAGCCATGACTCTGTCAAGCCTGAGTATTATTGCCATATTATCACAGTGTCTCGTCCGACTCCTTCTGAAGCGCTGTCCCGTGTTGGAATATAAGGGACAGGAAATACACGATGAATGCTGCGAACAGCGAAACCAAGTTGAACTGCACGGTCCAATCGTAACCTGCGTCCAAGGCATATGCCGTCAGGACGCTGACGGCCGGTACGACGATCGTGAATATCACCAGCAGTATCGCTATGGTCTTCAGAGATTTGACGTTCTCATCGGTGAATGGGGTGTTGTTCTTGTGTATGTTCGTGAAGAGGCGGTCGAGATAGTAGAGAATGACCATCCCTATGGCCGCTCCGAAAAATAATGTTACGCCTGCCGTTAGGATCTGGCCGTTTGTGATGGTCACCTCGGATTCGGAGAGGTTGGTCAGGAAGTTTGGGTCCAGGCCAACCACGCATATCAAAATGACCGCGGCGGCAATTCCAAGGGTTAACAGGACCATGCAGATCTTTGCGATAAGTCCTGCGATCTCGCTTATTTTATTCAGTTTGTTCAAAGTTTCGCTCATCATATCACCTTATTTATGCAAACCTTATAGTTTCCGGATTGATAAAAAGAAAGAAGAGAAAGGCGCGGAGTGATCATAGCCCTCTCCTCCTGAATGTTATATACCCTGCTGCGCACGCAACCAAGCCCCATACCAACATCACGGCCGTGTCCCTCCAAAGCATGGAGTCTGCGCCCAGGATGCTGCCGTTTATGCTGGCCCCGGCAATGTCGATCATGAACCATGGGTCGATCGCATTGGCATAGAGCATCGAAGAGATCAGCTGCGCCACCATCAGCACCGATGCGAACGTCAGTATCGCTGCGATGCTGAACTTTTTCGCCATCGAGCTGAACATGATGGCAAGTCCCGCCATCCCGAACATGAACGCCAGCGCAAGGCCCATAGAGACCAAGATGGTCGACGGCAGAGACCCAGTCGCAGCGAGGCATATGGCCGCCATGATGGCATAGTAGATGAACACGAACATGAACCCGACTATGCACGCAATGAAGAACTTTCCAAAGTATATCGACCATTTTTTAATGGGCTTCGTGAACAATGCCAGAGCGGTCCTGTCTTCGAACTCGGACACGATGGTGCCGGAAACGAGCAGCGTCGCCCCCAGGAGGATGAGGAACTGCAGAGAGGATGCATATGAGAATGCCAGATCGGCAGAGCCGTTGTCGAACCCTCCATCCAGCCATGTGAGGGCGGTGCTCATGACAAGGACGAGCCCCATCAGCATGGCGAATATGATCAGCATCTTGCCGCGGGAGTATTTCTTGAACTCGTACTTCATCACCACACGGGTCTGCCGAATGTTGTCTGAGAAACAGTCTTCAGTCATGATATCACCTCGTCTCCGCGATCAAGCTGAGATAGACCGACTCGAGCGCCTCTATCTCGTGGAGGTTGAACACTCCCAGGCCGAGCGACCCGACATCGTTGAAGAACCTCAGCTGGTCACCGTCGTTGCCTGTGAAACGGACCTCGATGGTGTTGCCGGATACCGCCGCACTCTCGACGTTCGCGAGGCTGGATATCTGAGAGACAGCACTGTCGGTCGGGCCGTTGATCATCCTAAGGCCGATCCTCCTTGTCATGTTGGAACCGGTGACGGCCGCCGTCCTGTCATGGAGCAGAAGCCGTCCGTGGTTCACCATGGCGACACGGTCGCAGAGATCCGTGACCTCATGCAGGTCGTGCGAGCTCATGAGCACCGTCAGGCCCTTGGACTTGTTCCGGACGCCCTTTAATATCTCTCTTGTCTCGGCCATGCCTCTCGGGTCAAGGCCTGACGTTGGCTCATCGAATATGATGAGGGAGGGGTCGTTCATCAAGGCTATGCCGATGGATATCCTCTGCTTCATTCCCTTTGAGAATGTGCCGATCCTTTTGTCTCCCCATTCGGCCATCTTCATGTCAGACAATATCTCCTCTGTCTGAGAAGATATCGATTCCTTGTTCATCCCGAAGATCTCTCCTGTGTAAGAGAACACCTCCCTCGGTGTGAGATAAGGATAGAACTCCGGCGTTTCGACCACCGTACCCACGCCCTCCAAGGCCGTTTTGTACTCCTTTGAGACATCCGCACCGTTTATGTATGCGTTGCCGGAGGTGGCGCCGATAAGGTTCGTCAGTATCTTCAGGACAGTGCTCTTTCCTGCGCCGTTCGGCCCGAGGAACCCTGTGAAACTGTTCTTTTCTATTTTCAGCGTCAGATCGTCAACGGCGACGAATCCTTTGAATTCCTTTCTGAGATCTATCATCTCTATCGGATGTTCGCCTGTCATGTCCTCACCTTGCCTGCAAGGGAGGAGGATCCAATGCGCCTCCGCCTGTTGTGTTTTTTGGCATGTACTGCCGCATGCTTATTGTTCATGGGTTTTCATCTCCATGCAATATACATGTATCGAATAATATTTAATGTTTATCATTAAATTATTCATGTATAGGATTACAACGCCTTTCCACTTCCGTCAATCGGGCCTTTAGTACATAGCTGCGTTTATGGTCAATTCAGAGATGTCGATGCAATATTCCGTGATGCGTTTGGCGCTTCCGGCGATAAGGCTGGTGGACGATGCGGTATTGATGTTCACTTCTACCTTCTTGAATGTCTTTTCGATCTTCTTCACCAGTCTCTCGCCTTCTTCGATGCACCATTCGGCAGTGTTCATATCGGTCTTCAGCCAGCCGTTGATGGATTCATTGTATAGTTTCATGATCTCATTGCCGATCTCTTTGATGCCTTTGTCGACGCCCTCTGCTTTCTTTTCGTTCATGAGCATAACAAGATTCTTGGAAAGAAGCACGGTATGGTCCCCCATCCTTTCGAGTATCCTGCTGATGGCGATATGATTCGTCAGTTCGCAAAGGTCCGATCCGATCTTTTTGCACAGCCACGGGTTCTTTTTGTAAATGTTGTTCTGCCGCGATATCAGCCAGTGGACTCTGTCCACCTCCATGTCGCGCTTCTCCATATCCTCGATGCTCAAACCGCTGTTGCCGGCGGCGGAATCGAGCACATCGCCTATCAGCTTCCTCACAAGAAGGCTCATTCTCTCCAGACTTTTACGGGGACCGATCTCCGCATGGTCTATCAGGTCCTTGACGAGTATGCGGTAGGCGTCCTCTTCCACGACCTCAAGACCTATGGATGTCTGCGTGAAAGAATTCACCACATCGATCACAGTGTTTGAAAGCGGATGCTCAGAGTATGCTTCGATCATGTTGTGGCCGGAAATGTAGGCTCCGACAAGCTGTCTGTAGAAAAAATCCTCTTTTTTTACATTGGTAGCATCTATTCTTTTTATGTCCTTAGGGGCCTCGACCTTTTTGACAGGGGAGACAAGGAGATCTCCGTTGATCTGCACCTCTACATTCACGCTGTCGTTCTTTTTCAGTCCCAAAGATTCTGCCCAATCCTTCGGGAGAGTTATCATATACGACTCCCCCTGAGTGACCTGTATCCGTCTTGTGTCCATGAAAACATATATGTTTTTTTCTATAAAAACATTTAAGTTCGTAATTAACGAATTAAATGTGTACAAACACATATGCACAGTTTTTACAACGAGCATGTATATATTCACGGTACAAACTGTCAATATTCGAGGTGAAAAAACCTTGGAGAACAAGACACTTATCGTGGTTGCTGTGCTGGTCGTGGCAGTGGTATTTGCTGCGGGAGCGTTCATCGTATTATCGGATGATGATGAGTCTTCCGCAACCATCAACGTTGCAGGATCAACAACAGTAGAGCCTCTCATGGCGAATTATCAGGAAATATATGAAAAACAACATAAAAACATAACTATTAACATTACTGCTCACGGATCCGGCACAGCGGCGCCGGCATTAAGAAGCGGTACTGCGGATCTAGGAATGCTCTCAAGAAACCTCAGTTCAAGCGAGTCTGACCTGATGCCTCTGATTATTGCCAAGGATGCAGTGGTTATCATTGCGGATAAAAATGCAGGCGTTACCAATCTGACAATGGAGCAACTGTCAAAGATCTTCAAGGGAGAATACACCAATTGGAATCAGGTTGGCGGCAACAACCTTGTGATCAGCCCCGTAGTAAGAGACTCAACCTCCGGAACAAGAGAAGTTTTAGATGCGGCGATGGCGGCCAAACTTGGAATAGAAACAAGCGATCTATCGAAGAACTTCAACAGATATTCTACGCAGGGCACAAACGGGTCCATGCTGGTGCAGGTCAACAATGCCCGCGGCTCGATAGGATATGTGAATCTCGGCTCCATACCGGTCATAAACAGTTCGGTCACAACAGTGGTATCGGTAGACGGCGTGATGCCGACTCAGGAAACTGTCCTGAATGGCACATACGAGATCTCCAGAAGCCTGATTCTGGCTACAATAGGAGAGCCCACAGGTGAAGTGGCAGCGTTCCTTGAATGGATAATGTCACCGCAGGGACAGAAGATCGTTGAGAAGAATGAGTTTGTTCCTGTGAAACCGACGGCCTGATCGTGGTGATATGAATGACGCCCGAGGACACAAATGTCTACAAAGACTCACCGGATAATGTAGAAATAGAGGAAACAATCATCTCAGAGTTCAACTCGAAACGGGTTCTTGAGCGTTTTAAGAACAAGGACGGAGCCAAACTACTTCTTATGGCAGCGGTCGTCGTGACCGTTGCCACATTATTCTTCATTATAATTTTCATAGCATACAACAGCTTGGATGCGATAAAGGAGATCGGCCTGTGGGAGTTCCTGACAGGCGAAAGGTGGTCTCCCGGATCCGGCATGTACGGTGCATCATCGCTTATTGTAGGGACGCTGTTGGTCACCGGCGGTTCGATATTGTTTGCTTTGCCTGTAGGGCTGGGCATAGCGATCTACATAAACGACGTGGCATCACCAAGGATCAAGAACATATTGAAACCGATGTGCGAACTGTTTGCGGGAATACCGAGCGTCGTATACGGTTTCATGGGCCTTGTGGTCATGGTGCCGCTGCTCATGGATATCTTCCCCGACCACCTTAGGTATGGGACGTCATGGCTGGCAGGTTCGCTACTGCTGGGAGTGATGGCGCTTCCGACGATAATATCCGTGTCCCAGGATGCATTGGCAGCGGTCCCCCGATCATATAAGGAGGCATCCATGGCAATGGGTGCGACCAAATGGGAGACAACAAAGAAAGTGGTCATCCACTCTGCGATATCGGGCATAGCGGCAGCGGCGATATTGGGAATAGGCAGAGCATTGGGAGAGACGATGGCCGTTATGATGGTCTGCGGCAATTCCGCAATGATCCCGGAGCCGCTTTGGAACATTTTTGACATGGTAAGAACGCTCACGGCATCGATCGCATTGGAGATGCCCGAGGTTGTCCACGGAAGCCTGCACTACTCTGCGTTGTTCCTGCTGGCCTTGATCCTTATGGCGATCGTTCTCCTTGTGAACATGACCGCACGCAGAATAGTGCGGAAAACAAAGGTAAGGATGGGAGAGGTGGAAAGGACACCCTTCGAAGAGAAGATCAACAACATGACCTCGCATCTGACGGAACCGATGTGGAAGTACAAAGGTGCAGTAATAACAGCAGCATCTTATGCGATCATATTCGCACTTGCCTTTATGATGTCTTCTCTTTTCGTAGGCGCATTCGGAGGTGTCGCGACCGGCGCTTTGGCCGCCGTTGCGCTCTTTTTATCAAAGAG
The DNA here is from genome assembly GCA_031256615.1 of Candidatus Methanoplasma sp. GTDB lineage: Archaea > Thermoplasmatota > Thermoplasmata > Methanomassiliicoccales > Methanomethylophilaceae > Methanoplasma. The sequence continues at coordinate 7,008 of JAIRQG010000122.1, forward strand.
AGTGTCGAAGGTCATCGGTCCAAAATACATCCAAAAATTCATCTATTCTACGTTTGGGCTGGTCGTGATCGCCACACTCATCTTGCTGGTAACATTCATTGGCATAATCGTTATGAGGGGAATGCCGGCGCTGAGCTTGGAATTCATATTTGATGCCCCTTCGGCCTCTGGCCGCGCGGGAGGAATATGGCCGGCCATTGTTGGAACGTTCGAGCTGATGGCAGGCACCGCACTGATATCGTTCCCTCTTGGAGTATGTTCAGGAGTGTATCTTGCGGAATACGCAAAGGATACGAGGTTCGTGAGAATAACCAGGCAGGCGATAGACGCTCTTAACGGGACCCCTTCGATCATATTTGGGTTATTCGGCATGTCATTTCTCGTAATAATGCTGGGATGGGGATATTCTCTGATAGGCGGATGCGTAACGCTTTCGCTTATGGTACTACCCACAATAATCAAAACTACAGAAGAGGCGGTGGCTGCGGTGCCTAAGGAGATTGCGGAGGCATCCGCCGCGATGGGAGCGAGCAAGTGGCACACTATAGCAAAGGTCGTGCTCCCGGCGGCAATGGGAGGAGTGATCACAGGGTTCATATTGAGCATAGGCAGAGCGATCGGAGAGACCGCCCCCATAATGTTCACTGCCGCGGTAGCGTTTAAGACGACCGCAGCATTCTCTCTTTTAGAGCCGGTAATGGCGCTTCCATACCACTTATATGTCTTGGCAGCCGAAGTGCCCGGTTCCACAACCAACCAATACGGCACGGCGCTGGTGCTGATGATAATCGTTGTAGCTCTGTTCGCGGCAGCTTCGATGGTGAGGCGCAGATATAACAAAAGAACAGGATGGTGATAATATTACAGAAACAATGAACATAATCGAAACCAATGATCTCAACTTCTGGTATGGGGACAAACAGACACTGATGGACATCAACATACCGATCAAAAAGAACGCAATAACCGCACTCATAGGGCCTTCCGGATGCGGAAAGTCTACTTTGATCAGAGTATTCAACAGAATGAATGACCTGATAGACGGGACGAAGATAACCGGAATAGTATTCTTCAACGGGAATAACATATGCAAACCGGAAATGGATGTCCTGGGTCTAAGGAAGAAGGTAGGGATGATATTCCAGAAGCCCAACCCTTTCCCGATGACGGTCAAGGACAACATCACATACGGCCCGAAGCTCCACGGTGTGAAGGACCACAAAGAACTGGATGCCATTGTCGAGGAATCTCTCAGGAAAGC
>JAIRQG010000147.1 GCA_031256615.1 Candidatus Methanoplasma sp.
TGAGGAAGTGGAAACGCTTCTTCACATCCCTGCTTATCTTTTGGGTGTAAAGGGTCTCCAAAAGCCTCTCATCGTAACCCATCGTGAGAAGTCTGTCGAGATCTTCCGGTTTGTTAAGAGAATCGTAGATTTTTTTGTATTCGTCATACTGCATGTTATCACTCGTCCTTGAGTTTCTTACAGAGGTCTTCCACTGCCGAGATCACAGTATCTTTAACCATAGATGTAGGAGGGCAGTACGCATTCTCGGAACGGACAAGGAAGTCCTCGGCCGTGGTCCCGGAAATTATCGCCGAAGTGAGCCAGTTTATTCTGCCGGTGGCTCCTTCCCCTGCGATCATCTGTGCGCCTATCAACCTGTGCGATGCCGAATCTGCGAGAACCTTTACAGTCATATCGGTCGCTCCGGGGTAGTATCTCGCACGGGTAAGTCCGGAGGCCTTCCCGCACACTGCGTCGATGCCGTACCAGGAGGCGGAGCCAAATGACAGTCCGGTACCGGCTATCTCTTTCTCGCCCATAACGCGCACCCATGGGCTGGCGACTGGTCCGAAAAGTGCTTTTCCGCCGCTGGCGTTGATCCCGGCAACATTGCCCTGTCTTACAGCTGAAGATCCAAGCTGGCTCATTGCCGGACCTGCCGCTGCGGCCGACACGCACTGTATCATGTCTCCCGCAATGTAGATGTCCGGGACGAGGCGCCCTTTCTTGTACGGCTGCAGCGATTGGGATACGATCACGCCGCCAAGCTGCCCGATGTCAAATCCAAGCGCCTTTGGCATATCTGTGTTGGCGCGGACCCCTGTTGCAAATATGACCATTTCGCATGGGTATTCTTTATCTCCGGCCGTCACTCCGCTGACCTTTCCTGTACCGTTGACAGACTGTACCGGGGCATTAAGAACGAATTTGATCCCCCTGCTCTCAAGGTGCTTTTGGATAGGGTCCGCCATATCTTTGTCTGCTGTGCGCGGTATGATATGATCAAGCATCTCGATTACCGTTACCTCCTTCCCGAGGGCAGAAAAGGCCAGAGCCATCTCCAATCCGATCACTCCTGCGCCGCAGACCGCGACCGCTCTGACATTTTTAAGATAGGATTGTATGTCCTTTCCGTCCTGAAGGGTCCTTACAATGAACACGCCGTCAAGGTCAGTGCCGTTTATAGGAGGTATGAAGACCCTTCCTCCGGCGGCTATGACCAGCGAATCGTACACGTATGTTTTTCCGGCGGCAGAGACCGTTTTTGCGGTGTCATCCACGGAGTCCACCCTTGTCCTTGTAAAGATCTCTATGTTCTTTTTTTCCCGATAGTATTCTGGCGTGTGCATGACGATGTTCTCCCAGGCAACCTTCCCTTCAACCGCCCAGGGTATAACGCACAGTGAGTAGGCCACATCTGTATCTTCTGTGAAAACAGTTATCTTTGCGCGGGGGTCCGTCCTTCTTGCGGACGAGGCCGCAGTCATCCCTGCCGCGCCCGAACCTATTATGACTATCTCTTTGACCATTTAGTTGGCCTTCCTATGGAGTTGGATTGAAAGGTCTCTTAATAATCTTTCTTATTATGTATAGGTTATTCGCCTTCGACTTCAAAGAAGGAGAGAAGATTTTTCAATCTTCAGAGGAAGGGCGTTCGCGTGCATGGCGGCAATGCTGTCGCTCAAAGGGAACCACAAGATGCTGTTCGACCGCATTGCAGCTGTATACGAGATAACGAAAATATGATTCTGAAAGCCGGGTTTCCTCGCAGTGGCTGCACCGATGGTCGCAGTGAATGCAGATCCCGAAGATCATCCGCAGATAATTTCCCGCATGAGGCCATTCCACGACGGCATGAAGGCGTAGCGCCAGTACAATGCGGGAGCTGCAGAATACATATGTGCAGCGATGCTTGCTCTGTCCGGTACAGATCCCAAGAACGATGTTGAGAGAAAAAGAGCACTTACAGCCTCTTAAGGCCGTAATTATCGGCGGAGGCAGCGCTCGCGCTTGCACGATCCTGCTCGCCGGCGGCATATCGGATGCTCAGGCGGCGGACCGCATCCCAAAACTCAGAGGCACATCAAGGTCCGAAAGATACCATTGGACCCCCTTCTGCGGGGTGTTCTCGCACTGCTCCAGCCGGAGGCGATAGTCGCATAGATATTCTTATCATGGCATAACGGCAACAGAGGCCACCGCCTCAAGTTGGTGATGACCGCGACCACTGCTGCAGGAAAAGAAGCCTAACAGGCATCAATTATATTTTCCGGTTCATGATTCCCCAGATATCTAATTATTATGCACAGCGATGCCTGCAGCAGGGATTTCAGATGAAACACGGAACAAGGTGGAGACTTGATCTGTTTGCGGAAAACACAAGAAAGGCAAAAAAAGGCCTGGGATTGAACAATATTATGGCAAAACGGTTGGTCGCGCTCATTTACGCGCTTGAAGGGAAGCCGATAGATCATACTGCGGTGATGAACAGTTACGACATTGTGAAAAGCAGCACCGGTGTCCTTTCTGCCTTCAGAGGGAACATGTCCATATGCATTGCGGCAATGCTGTCGCTCAAAGGGAACCCGAAAATGCTCTTTGACCGCACTGCGGCCGTGTATGATATGATGAAGGATGCAGGTTTCGGAAGGTCTGATTTCCTTGCGGTGGCTGCATACATGGTCGCAGCGAACACGGAACCGGAAAACTATCAGGCGACAGTAGCTCGCATGAGATCCTTTTATGAGGGCATGAAAGCACAGCACAGGCTGTACATCGGAGCCGATGACAATATCTTTGCGGCGATACTTGCTCTGTCTGACGTGGACCAAAAATACGGTATCGACAATGTCGAGCGGCTATACGAACTGCTTGGGTCTGATTTCCTGGCGAAGAACAGCGTTCTGATGCTGGCGCAGATAATGGTTGCCGGCGGAATGTCGGGTCCGGCGGCGGCAGACCGTGTCCTCGCGCTCCGCAATGCGTTCAAGGCGCAGAAGATGCCGTTGGACAAAGCATATACGCTTCCGTCGCTTGGTATCCTCGCGCTGCTTCCCGTTGATGTTGACGCTGTTGTACGGGATATTGGGGAAGCGCAAGCGTTGCTCAAAGCAGAGGAAGGATTCGGCATTCTTTCAGTATCAAAGCAGGAGATGCTGATGTATGCGGCAGCGATCACTGCATCAGGATATGCCGAGGATGTGGAAAGCGGCATCATAAAAGCTGCGGCATCCACAAGCATGATCAATATCATCATAGCGATGCAGACCGCAATGTGCGCAGCAGTTGCCGGCGGTGCAGCAGCTGCAGCATCATCGGGCTGATTGGTAATGATTAATAGGCAGGAATCTATGTTCGGACAGGCTTGAAAATGAGAGAGAACAGGCTTCCGTTCCAACTCGAGGCATGCTGGAAAGAGAAAGACATGATATCTGGCAGGGTGTCAGATGCAATGGTGATGATAATGCGCACCAGCGGATGCTGCTGGGCCAATAAGGGAGGATGCACCATGTGCGGATACAGACAGGCATCTGTCAGCACGGTGTCGGAGGACGATTTCAATAAACAGATCGACGAGGCGCTTTCCAAATATAAAGGAGAACCATTCGTAAAGATATACACGTCCGGGAGCTTCCTAGATGAGAACGAGATTCCTGCACCGATAAGAGAAAGGATACTGAAGGAGTTCTCCCGATGTGAAAGGATACTCTTTGAAAGCCGTCCGGAATTTGTGAACGAAGAAGTGCTTTCCGCATTGCCCAAGACTGTGACCGTCGCGCTCGGCCTCGAGAGCTCCGATCCGGATGTTCTCAGTGTATCAATAAAAAAAGGATTCACTCCGGAAGACAGCAGGAGGGCAGGTATGCTTATCAAAAGTGCCAGCATGGCAGTTAGGACGTATCTCATGCTGAAACCTCCCTTCTTCACGGAGTCGGCGGCGATAGAGGATACGGTCAGATCGGCGGTCTTCGCAGACGAATTTTCCGATGAGATATCCATTAATCCGCTCAATGTTCAGCGCGGGACGTATGCGGAAAGACTTTGGAGGGCAGGAGAGCTGAGACCGCCGTGGATATGGTCTCTCGCTGAGGTGCTGAAAATACTGTCTGGAACTGTTAATGCAAGACTGATGTCATCACCCTCCGGAGGGGGGACAATGAGGGGTGTGCACAACTGCGGAAACTGTGACAGAAAGATGTTGGACGGGATCGAGAGGTTCTCTTTCTCGCAGGACGTGAAGGACCTAGATGTCAGATGCGATTGTATAAAGAATTGGCAAACCTATTTGGAATCGGAAAAGATACTTGGTACGGCGGCGGACCTCGAAAGGGGGTTCAGCGACGACCTTGCATTAGGAGGTGCGAAAGATGGTGGAATACGACATTAAGAAAGGATGGTTCAAAAATATCGAAGGGGATCTTCTCGAAAAAATGATGAAGGAGGTCTTTGGAAACGTGTCCTCCAAAGGAGATGCGCTTGTCTCGTCATACGGGGTGCTCGAAAGCATTACGGTAAGGATTCTGAGCAAGGACAAGCTGGAAGTGATAACTTCCAGCAAAGAAGGTAA
>JAIRQG010000032.1 GCA_031256615.1 Candidatus Methanoplasma sp.
TGGATATTCTGGCTGAACATAATGCTCGGTGTTTCCAATGCGATCCCCGCATATCCTTTCGACGGCGGGTTCACATTCCAGGGAGGCCTCAGCGCGCTGCTGGAAAGACTCGGTATGAAGAACGAGAAGAAAAGAGAGGAGCTCACAGGCAGAGTTACAAACTATCTGTCGATGATAATGATATTCATGCTCATACTGGTCATCGCAGCCGTTGTAATTTGATTGTATGACGCAACATATTTTATTTATTGCAGCATCATATCCGTGACTATGTCTCTGGAAGTCATTGTTGAGGCTATAAGGACATTTCCCGGAGTCACCCGCAAAAAAGCTGTTCATGAGGTCGTCGAATCCTTTTCCACTAAAGAGTTCCCTCACATCGGAGTTTCGGAGGGGGAGGATGCGGCAGCTGTCGAATACGGCGACGACTACATCTTGTTCGCAGCCGACGGCATAATGGAATCCCTTGTTGAAACGGATCCGTTCTACGCAGGGTATTTTGCCGTTCTTGTGAACGTGAACGATATAGCGGCGATGGGGGGAAGACCTTTGGCAATGGTGGATGTCATCTCAGTGTCGAAAAGCAAAGTGTGCGGCGACATCCTGAAAGGCATGGCCGCCGCTGTCAAAAAGTTCAATGTTCCGATCGTCGGAGGCCATACCCACCCCGATTGCAAATACAACGCTATCGACATTTCCATAATAGGGACGGTTCCGAAGAAAGATATAATACTGAGTTGCAAAGCGAAGGACAATGATGACATCCTTTTCGTAATGGACCTTGACGGGTTCTTCCCGGAAAGCCTGAAATATGCCTGGGATACAACAACGAAAAAAGATGCTTCGGTCGTTCAGGCGCAAATGAGGACGATGTCGATCATAGCATCGAAACACCTTGCCAATTCCGCAAAGGACCTGAGCAATCCCGGATGCATAGGAACCCTGGGAATGATGCTTGAAAGCTCTATGAAGGGCGGTACCGTCGATATACGGAAGATACCCACGCCCGAAGGCGTCGACCTGATCCAATGGCTTCTTTCATACCAAGGATGCGGATTCGTTTTCGCATGCCCCGAGAAAAACTCGCCGGAGATCATTTCTCTGTTCGAGAAGGTGGGATGTTCCGGTGCCGTTGTCGGAAAGATTGATGACAGTAAGGAACTCAAACTTGTTCTGGACGGGGAATCGAAGGTCTTGTTCGATTTTAAGAAGGACATCATAACCGGATGTTCGCCGAAAAAAGAAAAGCGTTAGGCCACAGAGGTGGACATCGCATCCACTCCAAGTTGACCGCATCGCTTCTCAACCCTGCGACCCCGCAAACGTCAGTAGCACGAGGTAAGGCTGCTCCCGTCAGGACCTGACCCGGTTTCCCCGATCAATGTGCGCGATGCGGCCCTCCGGACGCTCAATGCACAAACTCCAACTCTGCAGGACAAGATCTCATAGTCACTTTGCGGGCTTGGACCTTCAGCTCTGCCGCCCCCTGCTGTCACCCCCGCTATTGACGGTTGCGGGTGTAGGGCACGCCAAGCTCCCCGGTCAAGCCTAACAATAGGCCTATTGAAGGAAGATATTTAATATCTTTCCACCGCTGGAAAGGCGCGGCAACCAAAACCTCTCTGTTTCCGGCGTAGTTGTTGTATATCTATATGCTGGAAGGTACAATATAGAAATCTCTTCGTTTCCGACTGTACCTATTATATACCTGTCAGAGAGTTAGTGTGTACCATGTTAGCATTTAGCACGGAGGCGTAAAAATGACGTTTTTCGGGTTGACAGACCCCTATATCATTGGGGCATATGTAGGCTGCATTCTCTGCGTAATATTATGCTGCGGGTGGGCCATATTAAAAAAAGATAAGATAATTGATGAAAAAGAAGGTGAGGAATGATGGCCTCCGAAGGCGTGCCATTTAGCATGTTTTTAGTGATGATGGCCGTATTCGTCGCGTCTATGATACTGCTCGGCTGGTACGGATATCGGCACACGAAAGATAATCAGCAGTTCCTTCTCGGAAGGAACAAAGCAAACGCGCTGCTGATCGCTCTTTCGTACGGCGCGACGTTCCTGAGCGCTTCCGCGATAATAGGATTCGGCGGTCAGGCGGCCACCCACGGACTTGGCCTGATGTGGCTGTGCTTCCTCAATCTTGCATTGGGATTGTTCGTGCCGTTCGTTCTGTTTGCGCCCAGGGTCAGGAAGATCGGGAGGGCGCTGGGAGCGTCAACGTTTGCCGACCTTCTGGGAAAGATATTCAAATCCAATTGGATCCGCGGGTTCATCGCGGGTTTAATAATCATTATGATGCCCATCTACGGCGCCGCGGTAATGAAAGGGGGAGTGAACACCCTTGTTGTATTGACAGGAACGATGGACCTGTACAATATCATCCTGATAATACTGGCAATAGTGGTGGGGTTGTACGTTGTGTACGGCGGGATAATCGCCGTGATGTACAACGACGTCCTGCAGGCGTCGGTAATGGCCATAGGCATGGTCGTCATACTTGCGGTCACCTTGTACACGCTCGGCGGCTTCACGGCAGCTTTCAACTCGCTTTCCGACCTAACGGCATCGGCGGGCACATTGCCGGGATTCAATGGGTTTACGGGTTACCCCTCATTCGGTACACCTGAATGGTGGACTTTAACATCCACATTCCTTCTAGGAGTGGGGATCGGCGCCATGACGCAACCGCAGCTTGTGGTAAGATTCATGTCTGCGAAAGATGACAAGATGCTCAACCGCTCGCTGATCGTAGGAAGCATATTCATGTTCATCGTCGTCGGTTGCGCTTACACTGTCGGCTCAATGACCAACGTATATTTCTTCAACGAATACGGGCAAACCGCATTCCCGTACGTTACCGGCACTCTCGGACAGGGAGTGGACTTCATCATCCCCAACTACGTTCTGGACGTGTTCAGCGGCGTATCGCTCGGAGAAGTGTTCATCTGCGTATTCATTCTGTCTCTGCTCTGTGCCGCGATTTCCACGATCAGTGCCCTTTTGCACACGATCGGTGTGGCGGGCGGACATGATATATATTCTATCTTCAGGAGCAGAAAGTCCAAAGAACAGAAGATGGAGGATTTCCAGTCGCTTAAGGTCAACAGGATCGTGACGGCCATTGTGATGGTGTTGGTAGTGGTGTATTGTTACCTCATGCCTAACGATATCATCGCCAAAGCAACATCGCTGTTCATGGGCATGACCGCTGCAGCGCTTCTCCCCCTGATGGTGTACGGTCTGTATTCAAAGGCTCCTAAAACAAAGGTCGCAGCCGCAAGCATGGGTGTGGGTACGGCTACGTACTTGTTCTGGGCGCTGTTCATCAATGCCGGATCGTCGATATTCCTTCCGATATGCAAGTGGCTGACTGGAAACAAGGTCCTCTTCATGGATTCGAACATAATGTACGTTGATGCGTTGATAGTCGCACTTCCGCTGTCCGCGCTCACATTGCTCATCGCGTTCGCTTGGATGAGATGGGTGACTCCGAAGATATCAAAGGCGGGCAGTGAAAAGAAGGGCACAACAAAGCAGTAAAACGAATTCCGCAGTTCCAAACCTTTTACAACTTTTACTTTTCACCCTGACTTTCTCGGTAACATCGGGAATGATCGGACATCTGCCGGACCATGATATACCCGGTTTGCCGAGTTATTATAAAAATAAAAAGAGGTTTAAGGAGGATAAAAAGGCACCGAATAATTACTCGGTGCATGATCAACATCAGTTTCTTGTTTCCAGGTATATGTTGTCGATCACTTCTCTTTTTAGAATTGTATATATGCCGCCCTCGTCAGGGTACAGCGGCTTCCACTGCTCTTCCTCGCCCACGTGGTAGTATACTGCACCCGTGTATCTGTCTTCCACCGAGAAGCGGTATTCATTCTTACGGCGCGTCTTTTGTTCTCCTGCGATGGCCATTTCTCCCATGAAATAAACGTCGTAGTACCTTCTGTGCCAGAAGATGAACCACAACAAGAAGCCGATCGTTAACAGCAGCAAGAGTCCGACGATCCCCCACAGAAGGTGGTCTCCTATCAATGAACCGGTCGTGTCTCTCTCTTCAAAGTACACTTCCAAGTAAACGGACGAGGTGATATCATCGAATGTTATCTCAGAATCAGAGAATACCGTCTCTCCGCTCCTCCATTCTATGAACTTATAACCTGCGTCTTCGGAGGCGGTCAGGACCAAAGATGAATTATCCGGCAGAACGACGGGGGAGATATATTTCCTAAGGGCTCCGCCGTTGACACTGTATTCTGCGCTCCCTTTGCCTTCTGCCACAACGACGGTCAGAATGATCGCCGATCCCTCTGCGCTTTTTACTTCGATAGTGTGGTTCATTTTCACATCGTAGAATGTGTAGCATCCGTTTGCGATGTCAGCAGAGGACAGAGGCACTCCGTCCACCAATACCGCCAATACTGAATATCCTGCGTCGGCGGAGAAGCAGAATGTCATTTTGCCTCCGCTCTGCACCGTTATCATTCCGGCGGGAGATATTGCCGTCCCCAGGTCTGCGAATGCTTTGATGCAGTAGTCGTGTGTTGGCGGCTGGCCGTTTTGAACGACAGTGTGGGACAGCTCCGATCCGGAAGGTTTGAAGTTCTCATCACCGAGATATTCCGCACAGATCTGGTGAGTGCCTGTGCTCAATACGGATATGGAAAAGGTCGCCTCGCCTGAGACCAGCTGAGCGGTCCCCAGCAGCGTTGTGCCGTTATAGAATTCGACCCAGCCTTCAGCGGCCGTACCGGAAAGCAAGCCTTCCACTTTTGCGGTGAAAGTTACGGTCTCTCCCGGTTTCGACGGGTTGATATCTGAAATAAGTGTGGTAACTGTCTCTTCCGCCTCTGTGAATAAGGCAGCTTCGACAGCGCCGCATGTGACACGGTCCCCTGCGGCCGTCAGGCGCGATGCACCGGCCTGATCCTTCTCAAGCGCCGACAGAATTGTTTCTTGCTGAGCAGGAGTCAGTTTTGTTGTAGAGAGGTCTGCGGCCGTTATCGCGGTCGCTCCGCCGGCCGCAATACCGCCGTCTGGCACTCTGTGCAAACCTGTCACCAGGTCAAAGGTGTTCTCACCGAATATATCCTTATAGGTGATCTCTTCCAAACTATCTGGAATGAGCTCTCCTTCAATCAGACAGCCGGCGGTAACGATACTAGATCCATTGGGGTAGGTGACCTGGTAAGGCTCATTACCTGCCACGATGGAATTTTGCACGTTCAAAGTTTTTGCGTAAACGCCGCTGCCGACGTTGTCTGTTACAGTTGTGTGAAAGAGATATGCTGCATTCGCACTGTATGCCGCAGCATAGTATTCAGTGTTGTTACCGGAAATAGTACAATTGATAAGAATCATTACGC
>JAIRQG010000054.1 GCA_031256615.1 Candidatus Methanoplasma sp.
GCACTGACTCGAACGCTTCGGCGAGGATCTCTTTCTTCTTGGACAGGACAATCTTCTTGCTTTCCAGCTCTGCGCTTGAAAGCTCCTGGCGTTTTAGACGCTCAACCTCTTCTTTGAGCCTCTTGTCCTCTTTTTCTTTCATGTCAGAAATCAGGGCGTCTGCCTCGGCCAGGATTGCCCTGACCTCTGCCTCGGCCTGCGACTCTATGTCGCCGGCCTGCTTGTCGGCAGACGCTTGGATCTCCTTCATGACGTTATCTAATGCCATGTGGAGGCCTCAGATAATTACAACACGAACAATATGATGATAGCTACCACAAGACCGAAGATAACGATGGTCTCGGGGATAACCATGAAGATCATCGCTGTGCCGAATATGCTCCTGTCCTCTGTCATCGCTCCAACTGCAGCCGCACCCACGTCTTTTTCTCCCATTCCGGCTCCGATTCCTGTAAGCCCTACGGCGAGTCCTGCTCCAATTGCAGCAATTCCTAATTCCGACGCTTCTCCTTCAAATGCCATTTCTTATACCTCTTTTTCAACTTCTGTTTTTGTTAAAATTGTTTTAACGCGTTTGATTCTTAGCGGCTCGTACCTTGTACCGCCGCCGACGAAGAATTTCGTCATCAGTTCTACGAACTGCAGCCTTAGCGCATGCAGTCCACCCGACAGTATTCCTAGTGTCCACACCACAAGATGCAGGAAGGCCAAGAACAACAAACATGGTATTATCATATATATGGCGGGCCACTCCACGGCCCCGCCCGCCTCAGCGGTTATTCCCATGAGTTTTATTAGCACTATGTAGTTGAAAGCCATGGCCATACCGGCCTTGGACATTCCAATGGCCGCCAGACGTGCATAGGACAGTATTGTCCCAAGAAGTCCGGGAAGCTCTATGATCGCTTTGGCGCCTTCTGTTTTGAAGTTCACCGCCGTCCCTATTCCGAGCAACACTATTCCGATCACCAGAAGGTACAGTGTTAGACCATCTAGCGGAACACCGCTGATCATCCACTGCGTCAGCGCATAACAGAGCACCACCATTCCGGTGAATGACAGGATCCATCCGCCCTTCTCAAAGAAGGCATGTTTGTTGTTGTGCTGCCTCTTTACGTTGAGGTATCCGCACACGTATCCAATCATGAGGTGGATGAGACCTATGTAGACCGCAAGTTTCAACAGCATGCGGACATCGGTGCCTTCGAGTTTCGACACGCCGTGGCCGTGGGGCAACAGCCCGGTAAACCACTCCGGCATTTGAACTCCCAGCAGTCCTTCCCATGTCATGTATAGCGGCGGCTTCCATTGGCCGGTGAATTGGCCGACGAAGTGCATTCCGAGCGCTTCTCCGAAGAAGAAGAACCCGAACAGGAACGACCATATGCCGCCGAAGAACAGAACGGTGGCGATCGCGCGCCAGTCTTTATGATGTGTTACTTTGAGACCGTACGCCCCCAGTATGATAAATGGTATGGCATAACCACAGTCTCCTATCATGAAACCAAAGAACAACGGCAGGAATAACATTATCAAGACCGATGGGTCGATCTCCTGATATTTTGGAACCGCAACCAGGCTGGTAGCGTGTTCGAATTCCTGTGCTATAATTCCATTGTTATGTTTTGTAGGTGCTTTTTTGAATCTTTCCTCAGCTTCTTCCTCTTCGTGCATGTTCCTGCCGCGTGTCTCTTCAAACTCAACGTGGACATCGTTGCCCAGCCTTGATTCGAGTTCCGTCTTCACGATCTCTACTTTTTTTGTAGGTACCCACGCATCCATTACATACGAGTGGTCTCCGACCGCGACCCTGAGAGGGACCTCTCCCTTCTCGATCTCGATCGAAAGTTCTTCGTCTGATGCACGCAGGAAGGTCTTATGTTTCATCTGAAGTGCTTCGACCTCTTTACTAACAGATTCCAGCTTGGCATTGAGGTCTGCCATGCTCTCATTGGTCAGTACAAGCACCTCTGGCACTGGCCCTTTTCCCTCAGGCACGGCGATCTCAACGAACCCGTGCTCCGAAAGGATGGATGCTGCTTTGTCCCTTTCCTCAGCCCTTACGAACACTGCTGCGACTCCGCCTTCTTTCTTTTTAAAAGAAACGAAAACCTCGGAGTCCGCAATTGCCTTAAGCGCCTCGGATGGATCTTTTTCTACTGATCCCGCTATCACGGCCAGACTCTTGTACCCCGAATAGAGTTCAAGGTCCACCGGAAGCGCTGCGAGAACTTCTAAGCTCTTCTTTTTAATGTTTATTTCAGTGATTCTCCGATTAAGATCATTCTTAACATCGAGGACCTTCAGAACTTCGGCCTCAACGCTCTCTATTGTACCTGACGATATCTGGCTCTTTATTTCCGCCACGGGAACCCTGGCTGTTTCGGTGTCCTTACCTATTCCGAGCTCCTTTTCCATCGCCCTTACCTTGAGCAGCCTCTCAGATGCTTTTGGGTTTGTGGGCAACGGTGTTCCTATGGACATGCCATCTGCGCCAGAAGTATGATCTATCACGTGGAGCACCCTGACGCTGTAGAAGGCTTCTATTGCCTCCTCCATGCGGGATTTGGTGCCCACGACCACGATCCTACTCATTGACTCAGGAAGTGACATTTATGGTCCTCTCGAATTCTTCGATTAGAAAATCATTCACTTTTTTAACGTTCTTCGCGGAGGATTTCCCGATATTCTTGGCCTCTTTCTCGCCGACAGCAAGAAGTTCGCTCCTTTTCTCATCAAGAACCCTCTGCTCCGCTTCAATGGTAGATTCGTGGTTGCTGCGGATTGAAACCTCAGCATCCTGAATCCTCTTCACAGAATCTCTGCGGGCCTCTGCGACGGCTGCTTTTTTGTCTGCCTCGGCCTTTTCGACCCTGGCGTCTGCCTCCGTTTCAGCCTTCTTTATTTCCGAAAGTATGTCAGTTCGGCTCAACTTAAATCTCCCCGACTATTTTGCCGTGCACTCGTATCAATTGGACATACTTAAGTGTAATGTCAGACTGTCTCTATATTCTTAAGGGGAATTCATTTTGTTTCTTCTGGGAATCCGCGGACCTTTATTTTGGTCTCAGAAAGCAGCTCTTTTGACAAATCATCTGCATACCCAGTCTTATAAACCACTTCAATGATCCCCGAGTTTATCAGGATCTTTGTGCACATCGAACACGGGAATGTCGTGGTATATAGTGTGGCATCCTTTACGCTTACCCCGAAGTACGCTGCCTGTGCCACAGCATTCTGCTCTGCATGCACTCCTCTGCAGAGTTCATGCCTTGTTCCGGACGGTATATGCATCTGTTCCCTTATACACCCGAGATCTTCGCAGTGGCTCGTGCCTTTTGGGGACCCGTTGTATCCTGTGGAGAGAATGTGCTTATCCTTCACAATGACGGCTCCGACTCTCCTTCTGACACATGTAGATCTCTGCGACACCAATTCGGCCATGCTCATGAAGTATTCGTCGTGGGAGGGTCTTTCCATATTATTCGCTTCGAAATATCATTGCTCCTATAACTTTTTTAGGAATCAAATTAATAAGTCGGATGCAATAACCCCTTTCGTGGACAGAGATACTAAGCAAATGCTTACTGCGGTTGCTGTGTTTGTTACAGTAGTGGTTATGGTATTTGCTGGCATATTCGCAACAACGGGTAACTTCCCGCCGCGTACGACTGTTGTTGAATCGCAAAGTATGCAGCATGGGATCGGATCGCAAATCGGGACAATCGATACTGCAGATATGGTCATCCTTCGGGAAAAGGACCAGGGGCCGATCAAATCATATGTCGACGGGTACGTTTCCGGGTACAAGTCTTTTGGCAGCTATGGGGATGTGATCGTCTACAGCCGCGGAGACGGTCAGAATCCGGTCATACATCGTGCCATATTGTGGCTCTATTATAATGGTGATAGAACATGGAGCGCTCCCAGTCTCAAAGACTATCCGGCGGAATTATGGGCATGCACAGGCAGCACCGATTACAATAGACTTTCTGGAACGCTCACTCTGATGGGGCTTGTTCACTACATAGGCAGCGATAATGATCCTCCGTCTTTGGATCTTGATCAGCTTGTGAAAAAAAATTCTGACAGCGGGTTCATCACAATGGGGGACAACAACCCGACATTTGATCAGCCCAGCAGAATATCAGGAGTGGACGGGCTTATTTCGGATTCTCAGATACAGACCGTTGCCTGGATGGAAGTGCCTTGGGCAGGCGTTTTCAGAATGGTGTTCATAAGCGGAAAACTGAGTGTCGTTGATGAGATGGTACCCAATACAATACCCTGTCTGATCGCCGCTGTATTGCTGATAATCTTTATTTTGATCGGAGTAAGTTTCCTGTTTGATTATTTCTATTACCAAAAATACAGAAGGGAATTAGATAAAGAAATGAACGCCCTCCCCCCTTCATTTCTAGTGGAAAGGAGAAGAAGGTAAGCATATCACAATAATTTTGTCTGCCTTACTGGTTTATGCTTCAGAAGGGGTTCGAACAGTTCGTCTTTTTTAATGAATTCGATTATATCTTTGCTTATATTGAGTTCGATCTCTCTTGTCCTTCCGTTCCTTCCGAAGGACTTTACTCTTGCATGTATTATTCCGAGCATATCCAATTCTGATATTATGTTAGCGACCATTTTTTCTTTTGAAGCATTTACATTCAATGAATTGCACATTTCTTTGTATACAGAATAAACATAACCTGTTGTTACTGTCGTATCCTTTCTTTCATGTATCTCAATGATACTTTTGAGAACTATCTTTGACTGAGCCGGAAGTGTTTCTATTACTTCTTTTACAGTATCCTTCTCTATCTGATTCCTTGCGGACATGACATGCGCTTCTGTTATCATTGCATCTCCGTTTCTCTCCGCAACTTCAGCGGATACTCTCAGAAGATCCAATGCTCTTCTTGCATCTCCTGAATCCTGAGCCGAAAGAGCTGCGCAATACGGTATGACAGCTTCTTCCAATACTCCGGGTTCAAATGCAAGCTCTGCTCTCTTTTTTAATATATTTTGCAGTTGTTCCGCTTTATATGGCGGAAATATGATCTTTTCTTCTCCTAATCTGCTTTTTATCTTAGAAGTAAGAAGTTCAGCGAATTTTGTATTATTTGTTATCCCTATTATTGAAACTTTTGAGTTTTTCAATACTTCATTCATTGATGTAAGGAAATAAAAGATATCATCACCGCTTTTTTGAAATATCCTATCTATCTCATCCAATACAATAATGAATATTTTATTCCCTTTTTCTATGTCACTTAACATTGTGTCATATACTCTGTCAAGACTCCATCCGGTAAATGGTATCTTATTCTGATCTGTGGTTATTTGATTTGAGATATTGAAAAGAATTCCATATGTATTATCCACTATCTCGCAGTTCACATAAGTAAAACAGCAATTCCTTTCTTCGGGATCTTCTTTCTTTAATTCCTTTCCTATATAGTTAACAACAGCGGTCTTACCTGTTCCGGTCTTACCGGTGACAAGTATATTTGAAGGTTTATTTTTGAAAAGAGCCGGGGTCAATATCTCTACGATACTGCTTATCTCACTCTCTCTGTGAGGTAATTGATCTGGTATGTATGTTGTTTGCAGAATGTTTCTATCTTTTATCAAAGTACTTCTTTTATTTTTTGAAGAATCAAATATTGACATTCATTAACCTCTAGCGCTGACCTCTACTATGTAGATTGAAAACGGTTATAATGTTTTCTTTTGAAATACAATGATATTAATTTTATAAGATAGATGATATCCGGTAATTAAAATAGCTTAATGCTAAGAGGAATATCAATGAAAGGATGGTTGGTCATAGCGGGTTGCATACTCGGTATTGTAATATTCATAGGAATCATTTGGGCAATAGGAACCTATGGTTAAAAGATAAAAACCCTCTTAAAAAATAATTTCTTTGTCATTGCATTGCCTTCCTTTCGATTAAGAAAGTTCCACTGGAAATAAAGGGGTGGGGGCGTGGGATTTCATACTTTGATATAACTGTAGTTTTCATCCTCAAATATGAAAATCAAGATCGGCGGGATATGAAGATATTCGATCATTATTCCCTGCTGTGTTTCTCAATAGCATTCATAATACTGCTGACAGTGTTCATCAGCGCAGAAGAACCGGAGGATAAAGAGATAATAGGTGTAGTGTATGATATCAGAACGACACAGAACGGCTATACCTTTTCAATAGAAGATACAAACGGCGAAACAATAAGATGTTTTTTCAGGAATGAATTATCAGAGTATGGAATATATTCTATCGAAGGAACATTCTCGGAGGACAGAAGCATGCTCTTTGTAAATTCTGTGCGTACAGTCGGTCAAAATGAATTTTAAGGACTATATCATAATCGGCAGCAGTCAAACATGTATATCGCGGTCGATGACACGGATTCGCTCAATGGCAATTGCACAACGTTCCTTGCAACGGAAATAATATCCGAATTATGCAAAGATATGGATATGATAGGATATCCGCGCCTCATCAGGCTGAACCCGGCAACTCCCTGGAAAACAAGAGGGAATGCATCTCTGGCTATGAGATTCGGAAAGGGGCAGGGAAAGAAGATACACATAGGCAATATTTCCGGCAGGGATATATTCTGCTTTCAGGACGCCGCCCGATATGAACCGGAAGGGGATATCATAGGAAGGATAATTCCTATAGTCAAAGAACACAGCGAACCCGATGCCGATCCGGGATTGGTGGTAAGCAGAAGGAAGCCGGCCCAGTCGATGTATTGGAAAGGCGTCAGGACCATTTTGGACAAAGGCTCGGCTGAAGATGAGATACGGAGGATCGGCGCGCAGAAATACGAGGCGGGATGCGGGCGCGGCATAATCGGAGCGGTCTGCGGGATGGCATGGAGGCCTATGGACAGCACGCTTGAGCTTCTGGCATACAGGCCGAAGGAAAGATGGGGAACCGAACGGACCTTCGATCCGCTTTCAATAAAGGAGATGAATGCGAAGCTGTCATCAACATTCAACAGCTGGGAGGAAAGGACCCAAAAGGTCACGATGGTCCCATCCACGCCGTGCCCGATCATGTATGGTCTTCGAGGGGAGGACCGTTCGGAACTCATTGAAGGCAGAGACATCATCAGAAGCGAGCCGGCAGAGAGATGGATGATATTCCTTACGAACCAAGGCACGGACGATCACATAATAAGCGACCCTAAAGAGACGGTCCCGAATCAGTCATACTACATCGAAGGAAAAGTGATCAAAAGCAGACATATCGCAGGCGGACATGTCCTTACAGATCTTGATACGAAGTTCGGGATCATGACGGTCGGGGCATACGAACCGTCAAAGGAGTTCCGTTATCTCTTTGATAATCTGTCGGAGGAGGATGTGATCGGGGTCATGGGAGAGCTCAGAGAGGAGCCGAGGACCCTCAATGCGGAGAAGGTGCATGTGATAAAGACAGCTGAAAGATATGAGAAGATATCGAACCCCGTCTGCCCGGGCTGCGGCAGGACAATGGAATCCGTGGGGAAAGGCAAAGGGTACCGCTGCAGGAACTGCCGTACATCCTCCGTACATCCGCACGTTGAAAAGGTGGTAAGGTGGGTAAGGGAAGGTTGGTATGAACCGCCGGCAGCAGCCAGAAGGCATCTGTCAAAACCGCTTAAAAGAATGGATCTGGAGCAGCCGGTGGAGTTTTTGAACAGGCATGTCTGATCATAGCGCAATCCATTCGCCGATGCGTAAAACGGCGATGGGGAGCGAAGAAGATAATGAGGCTGGAACAGTTTTTGTTCCGTCAATAAACGTATTTGGACACCGACACTAATAAATACTGTGGTTCATACTTATGCCACCATATCAATGGGAGATATTATGGAAGAAGTTGTAATACTCAGTGCAGCAAGGACTGCGATCGGCAAATACGGTAAGGCGCTCAACGGCATCAAAGCAACGGAGCTCGGTGCGGGAGCGATCGCTGAAGCTGTGAAAAGAGCGAACATAATGCCGGCCGACATCGAGGAATGCATAATGGGAAATGTTATCTCAACGGGTCTCGGGCAGAACCCAGCGAGGCAGGCCGCGGTCGGAGCCGGTCTTCCTCTTGAGATAGGATCGTACACACTGAACGACGTCTGCGGTTCGGGACTGAAGGCGGTCATGAATGCAGCAGACGCTATCAAAGCGGGCGAATACAGCATCATCGCCGTAGGCGGCATGGAGAGCATGAGCAATGCCCCATACCACCTTAACGGTGCCAGATGGGGGCTTACGATGAACGACAAACCCATCACTGACACAATGGTGCACGACGGCCTTTGGGACATCTTCAACAACCAGCACATGGGTAACACCGGAGAGATAATCGCGGAGAGATTTGGCATCACAAGGCAGGATGCGGACCAGATGTCCGTGGACAGCAACGCCAAGGCAGCTGCCGCGCAGGCTGCTGGCAAATTCAAAAAAGAGATAGTTCCTTTTACCGTTAAGTCCAAAAAAGAAGATGTTGTCTTTGACACCGACGAAGGGGTCAGAGGGGACACCACTCTGGAAGTGCTGTCAAAACTGAAACCGGCATTCAAGAAAGACGGCATCGTGACCGCTGGCAACTCCTCTCAGCTGAGCGACGGGGGCGCGGCCGTCATCGTAGCATCAAGGTCCTGGGCAGAGGAGCGCGGCCTGAAGCCGATCGCAAGTATCATCGCATACGGAGAGAGGGGAATGGCGCCGGAGCATGTAATGGAAGCGCCAATACCGACCACCGAGCACGTTCTCAGGAGAGCGAAGATGACAATGGACGATATTGATCTCTTTGAGCATAATGAGGCCTTTGCGACTGCATCCTGTGCGGTAAGAAAGGCGCTGAACGTTCCGGATGATATATTCA